>NZ_WXWK01000083.1:0-71321 GCF_009904835.1 Vibrio sp. V33_P6A3T137
CAATTAATTAGTAGTGAATATGCTGGTGGGACGATCGGTAATACACTACATAACTATTCGGTACTGGCAGACGATCGCTCTACCTTATTAGGGGTAATGAGCCAAGATATTAAGATTGGTAGCTATGGCTATCGTTATCTTTGTAATACTTCTAGTCGCGTTGATCTTAATTATTTACAAGGTGTTGACGGTGCGATTGGCCGTTGTTTTGCCTTAATCACCGAGGATGGTGAACGAACCTTTGCGATCAGTGAAGGTCAAATGAACCAATTAAATCCAGATAATATTCCAGAGAAAATTTTCCGTACCGCTTCTGCTTTGGTGATTACGGCTTATTTAGTGCGTTGTAAAGCGGGCGATCCGATGCCAGATGCGACAATGAGAGCGATTGAGTATGCAAAAAAATACGACGTACCTGTAGTATTAACCCTCGGGACTAAATTTGTTATTCAGGAAGACCCGGAGTTTTGGCAGCGATTTTTAAGTGAACACGTCACAGTGTTAGCGATGAATGAAGATGAAGCGCAAGCCTTAACGGGAGAACAAGACCCACTAGCCGCTTCTGATAAAGCGTTAGATTGGGTTGATTTAGTACTTTGTACAGCAGGTCCTGTGGGTTTATTTATGGCCGGTTACACCGAGGATTCAGCGAAACGTGAAACCTCTCTACCTTTATTACCGGGTTCAATTGCAGAATTTAATCGTTATGAATTTAGTCGCCCAACCAGTCGTCTTGGTTGCGAAAATCCTATCCGAGTTTATTCGCATATCGCTCCTTATATGGGCGGACCAGAAAAGATTAAAAATACCAATGGTGCAGGTGATGCCGCACTGTCGGCTTTATTGCATGATATGGCAGCGAATAAGTACCATAAAGAAAATGTACCTAATTCAAGTAAGCATCAATATCAATTTTTGACATACTCTTCTTTTTCTCAAGTGTGCAAATATTCTAATCGAGCCAGTTATGAGGTATTAGTACAACATTCACCTCGTTTATCTCGTGGCTTGCCTGAGCGAGAAGATAGCTTAGAAGAAGCCTATTGGGAACGATAAAGACACAAACACACAGCGGCAGATTATTTGCCGCAGTGAATAATAAAGGCTCCTAGTAGGAGCCTTTATTGTATGACAGATAAATTCCCTTTTGTTAACGAAATACTCACTAATCGAGAGTTAGGCTCCAAGGTTGATGAATGCGATTATCAGCAGATAAATACCAAGCCGTTAGTTAACAAAGAGGAAATAAAAGAGTTTAGATAGCAAACTCTTCTAATGATTTACCTTCATCCAATGCTTTTTGAATGGCTAAAGGCGTACGTCCTTGACCTGTCCATGTTTTTTCAACGCCATTGTCCATGTATTTATATTTAGCTGGACGTGGTGCACGTTTACCTTGTTTCGTCTTAGCTTTAGTTTTGGTTTCTCCAGCAAGCGCAGAAATTAACGCGCTCACATCAATACCTTCTTTAGCTATTTGTTCAGCAATCGCAGAGAGCTTAGCTTCTTGTTCTGCCATTGCCGCTTTTTCTTGTTCTTCAAGTTCTTTACGCTCTTGTACTACGGTCGTTAATTTATCGAGCGCTTCTTCAAGCTGTTCTAGAGTCAAATCACGAGCATATGCACGTAGGCTACGAATATTTAATAGCGTTTTAGTTAGTTCAGACATTACTGTTTCCTGTGAGATAAAATGGTTTACCGCTTAATATTAAACCTAGTTATTTGTTCTAGCAATATTAGGATGATGATAATAACACGAATATTGAGTAAAAAAAGATTAACAAGCCGAAGATTAATATTATTGGCTTATAGTATAGCCGGTTAATATGACCATATTTGAGCATAACGTTAACCATAAACAGGTTTTTTTCAAGTCTATTTACTATTTTTAGTGATATTCATTGCATAATCATCTGTCGCTATCAGCTCATGCCATCATTAATTTTAAATCGAGAATAGTGCCGCCATAAAAATCGATGATTTCACGGGTTACTGACCAGTAACGGCAAGCGGTAGAGCATCAAAAGGAATTAAACCTTACTATAGGTTGCATTGAGATGGATGATAAGTACAATGCGATGACCTAATGCGGGAGTCATGGACTACTTAAGATGATTAAGTAAGCGGATTTCTCGATGTAGAGGTGCGGTATTGAAAAGTAACTAGGGTTGGGGTGATGCCAATGAACCCAAGTGAAAGGCCTTATCGCCGAAGTAAGTCGTCGATCAACACGGCTTGCTGGGGTTGTTATCGAATAGGGACAACACTGCCATAGTCTAAGTACCGTACGCGTTTGGTGAACATAACCAACCTACCGTTCGGTACTGTGTTGTTAAACTATGGAGCGCTACTGTAGGGTTGGGTGAAGTGTTCGCTTCCCTTTCGCTTAGTTCAACATAAGCTGTGATGATCAATATCGTCCAGTTTGTCTGCAGTAGATCTCTTGCCATTTATTATTGGTTTTTGAAGATCATGAATGTAATTGATTTTGCTTCCTCGCCTTTGTCTTTGTTACCACCCTTGGTTGCATTGGGCTTAGCAATTATTACCCGTCGAGTGTTGTTGTCTCTTGGCGTTGGTATTTTAATCGGTGCTTTACTGCTCGCTAACTATTCCGTCACTGATGCGGTTTCTTATACCAGTGGTCAAGTATTCAGTGTGTTTATCGCTGATGGTGGTATCAATACTTGGAATATGAGTATTGTTGGCTTTTTATTATTATTAGGCATGATGACCGCGCTATTGACGTTATCTGGCGGTACTCGTGCGTTTGCCGAATGGGCGCAAGTTCGCGTAAAAAGCAAACGTGGGGCTAAATTATTAGCGGCTTTTCTTGGTGTATTTATTTTTGTTGATGACTATTTTAATAGTTTAGCGGTCGGTTCTATTTCAAGACCAGTCACGGATCGTTTTTATGTATCACGTGCCAAACTGGCTTATATTTTAGATTCGACGGCTGCGCCAATGTGTGTCGTGATGCCCGCTTCCAGCTGGGGTGCATACATCATGACGATTATCGGTGGTATTCTCGTCTCGCATGGTATTACTGATTATTCACCGCTTGGTGCTTATTTACGCCTTGTACCAATGAACTTTTACGCTATCTTCGCCTTGCTTATGGTATTTGCGGTAGTGTGGTTTCAAATGGATATTGGCCCGATGCGTCGTCATGAAATTAATGCGTCGCAAGGTCGAGGATTTGATAACGATCAGGACAATGATAGTCCCGCTGCTCATCAATTAAATGAAGAGTTAGACATCCCGGAAAGTGAAAACGGTAAAGTGTTGGATTTGGTGTTACCGATTGTGCTGCTGATTATCGCTACTATTGGTGCCATGCTCTACACCGGTGGACAAGCTTTAGCAGGTGAGGGGATGGCTTTTAATATTCTCGGAGCCTTCGAAAATACCGATGTAGGCACCTCATTAGTTTATGGTGGCTCTACGGGATTATTGGCGGCATTAGTAACGGTATTCAAACAAAAAATGCCATTACGAGACACATTGATGACGATGTGGATTGGTGCTCGTTCGATGTTTGGTGCGATCTTGATCCTTATCTTTGCTTGGACGATTGGTTCCGTGATTGGTGACATGAAAACCGGGGCTTATTTGTCTTCATTGGTGCAAGGCAATATTAATCCTCACTGGTTACCAGTGATGCTCTTTTTATTATCAGGTGTGATGGCGTTTTCAACCGGAACCTCATGGGGGACCTTTGGGATAATGTTACCGATTGCCGGAGACATGGCTGCGGCGACTGACATTGCATTGATGTTGCCGATGCTTAGTGCGGTATTGGCGGGAGCGGTGTTTGGTGACCATTGCTCACCGATTTCAGATACGACCATTCTCTCTTCAACAGGAGCACGTTGTAACCATATCGATCACGTTGCAACCCAATTGCCTTATTCACTTTCAGTGGCCTTTATTTCTGCGATTGGTTTTGTAGTGTTAGGGATGACGGCTTCGGTCCTAGCTTCTCTGGCGGCTTCAAGCGTGGTGTTTATCATCGTTTGTTTTATATTATCGTGGTTATCTAAAGCGAGAATGGTTCGTTAATCGCGAGCATTGACGATAAATTAGAAAAATTTGCAATTTGCAGTTGCAAATATGGTCAAGCTTAGTTAGTGTTGAAAATAGTCGAATTAAGCCATAGAAAGATAATCAGTATGCGTAATTTTGTAATGAATATTCATCACCATCATCATCCCTAGCCAGTCTTTCGGGAGATGTACGCATACCCGGGAGGCAGGATGCTCCCGGTGGTTAAATCAAAGTATATTTAGATTTTAAACCCTTGGGAGAGCACTCTTCCAAGGGTTTTTTTACGGTTTGATTTTAACGCGATAAATAACAAAGGAATGAACGAATGCCAACACAACGTCTAAGAATTGCTATCCAGAAGAAGGGTCGCTTAAGTCAAGAGTGCCAAGATTTATTGAAAAAATGTGGGGTGAAATTCAACATCATGGGCGAGCGACTCGTGGTTCATTCGCTGAATATGCCGATTGATCTCCTGCTCGTTCGAGACGACGATATTCCCGGATTGATCATGGATGGCGTGGTTGATTTAGGGTTTGTCGGTGAGAATGTCCTCGAAGAGACTCGCTTAGATCGCCGCGCGCTGAATCAGCCAAGCCAATTTGTCAGCCTCCGTCGGATGGACTTTGGTGGATGTCGTCTGTCGATCGCCATGGATAAAGATCAAACCTACACTGGCCCGCAAGATTTGAAAGGTAAACGGATCGCGACGACTTATCCGCAATTACTCAAAGCCTACATGGATGAACAGGGAATCGATTTTAGTACCTGTATGTTAACTGGCTCAGTAGAGGTCGCTCCTCGCGCCGGTCTTGCTGACGCGATCGCCGATTTAGTCTCAACGGGAGCCACTTTAGAGGCAAACGGATTAAAAGAAGTAGAAGTGATCTTCCAATCCAAAGCCATGCTTATTCAACGTTCAGGTGATTTCACGGCCGATAAAGCGGCATTGATTGATAAATTGCTGACTCGCATGCACGGCGTGCAACAAGCCAAAGAATCAAAATACATCATGTTACATGCTCCGGTTGAGCAGCTCTCCAAAATTACTGCGTTGTTACCCGGTGCTGAAGACCCGACCGTACTACCGCTCTCGGCAGATAAAAGCAAAGTGGCAGTGCATTTGGTGAGTTCGGAGAACTTATTTTGGGAAACGATGGAGCAGCTCAAAGCCTTGGGAGCCAGTTCTATCCTTGTGTTACCGATTGAAAAAATGATGGAGTAAGGAAATGAGAACGGTTGTTTGGCCATCACTGAGTGAAACTCAGCAAGAATCGGTTTTAGAGCGCCCAGCGATAAGTGCAGGAGCCAATATTACCGCCACGGTACAAGAGTTGATCAGCCAAGTTCGCCGTGAAGGGGATAAGGCGTTGCTGGCACTGACGGAAAAATTTGATCGAGTGAAACCCGACACCTTGCGTGTCTCGCAAGCAGAGATTGACGCCGCCAGTGAGCGTTTATCCGGCGAGATGAAGCAAGCTTTGCAGCAGGCGTACAGTAACATTGCCAAATTTCATAAAGCGCAAAAATCGCAGCCTCTGAGAGTAGAAACCATGCCTGGTGTCGTTTGTGAGCAAGTGACTCGTGCTATTAATAAGGTTGGTTTATATATTCCCGGTGGCAGTGCGCCGTTACCTTCAACGGTACTAATGCTTGGCGTTCCAGCGCAAATTGCGGGCTGTCGAAAAGTGGTGCTTTGTTCGCCGCCACCAATTGCCGATGAGATCCTCTATGTCGCCAAATTATGCAATATCGATGAGGTGTATAACGTCGGCGGTGCTCAAGCGATTGCGGCGATGGCGTATGGCACGGAAACCGTAGCTAAAGTCGATAAAATCTTTGGTCCTGGTAATGCTTATGTGACCGAAGCTAAGCGGCAAGTGAGTCATGACTTTCAGGGCGCAGCGATGGATATGCCTGCTGGTCCGTCAGAAGTGTTAGTGATCGCTGATGAGACAGCGGACGCTGAATTTATTGCTGCTGATTTACTCAGTCAGGCCGAGCATGGGCCTGACTCACAAGTGGTGTTAGTGACGCCATCGCCAATGATTGCCGATCGCGTGACTGATGCTGTGCAGCGTCAGCTTAAAACGTTAACTCGGGCAGACATTGCTCAGCAAGCGTTGGCTTCCAGTTTAATCATTATTGCTGATTCGCTGACCCAAGCGGTGGCGATCTCTAACTATTATGGTCCAGAACATTTGATTGTTCAGACCAAAAATCCTCGTGAGCTCGTGCCATTGCTCGATAACGCAGGATCGATATTTTTAGGCAATTGGTCACCAGAATCGGTCGGAGATTACGCCTCAGGCACCAATCATGTGCTGCCAACTTATGGTCATACACGGACCTATTCCAGTTTAGGTTTGGCAGATTTTACTAAGCGTATGACAGTCCAAGAGCTGACAGCGGATGGCTTAAAGGCATTAGCACCGACAGTGGTTGCCATGGCTAACGCGGAAGGATTAGATGCTCACCGACGTGCGGTCACGATCCGTATAGAGAAATTACAAGAGGCGAAAAACTGATGGAAAAATTGGCACGCAAACAAATTCAGGCTTTAACGCCTTATTTATCGGCTCGTCGTATTGGCGGTAGTGGCGATGTGTGGCTGAATGCCAACGAATCTCCGTTCGATAATCACTATAAAACCGACTTTGCTCGTCTTAACCGATATAGCGATTGTCAGCCACAAGCACTGATCCAAGCTTATGCTGACTACGCTGGAGTTAAGCCCGATCAAGTACTCACTTCACGCGGTGCTGATGAGAGTATTGAGCTATTGATCCGCACCTTTTGTGAGCCGAATCAAGATGCGATTCTTTATTGTCCCCCGACTTATGGCATGTATGCGATCAGCGCTGAAACCTTTGGGGTGGAGCGTAAACAGGTTCCGCTTAGCGCAGATTGGCAACTCGATTTAACCGCGATTGAGGCCAATCTTGAGCAGGTGAAATTAGTTTTTGTGTGCAGCCCGAATAACCCGACTGGCAACCTTATTCGTCGTGAAGATATCATCGCGCTATTAGATATGACTCAAGATCGGGCCATTGTGGTGATGGACGAAGCCTATATCGATTTTTGTCCCGAAGCGTCAACGATCGATTTACTGCAAACCTATCCTAATCTGGCCATTTTACGCACCTTGTCGAAAGCATTTGCATTGGCGGGCTTACGCTGTGGTTTTACCTTGGCGAGTCCAGCGATCATTAATCTGTTACTTAAAGTGATTGCTCCTTATCCGGTTCCGGTGCCAGTGGCGGATATTGCCCTGCAAGCTTTATCGCCATCAGGTTTAGCGCGTACTAAATTTCAGGTATTGGATCTCAGTGCGAACCGCGCCTATTTACAAGTCGGTTTGCAAATGGTGCCCGGTGTCGAGGTCTTTGAAGGCTGGGGTAATTACTTATTGGTTAAGTTTCCCGATGGCGATGCGCTATTTAAAGCCGCTTGGGAGCATGGGATTATTTTACGTAACTCGCCAATCGACAATGCAGTACGAATTTCTGTCGGCAATCGAGAAGAGTGTGAAAAAGTCGTCGCCTTTGTGCGCAATTATTACCAATAAATGACATTAACGGGCATCAAGGCGCAATAACCTTGAGTGCAGAATAAGAAAAGGATATTCCTGTGAGCATACAACAAAAAATTCTCTTTATTGACCGCGATGGCACCTTAATTGTCGAGCCTCCGGTCGATTTTCAAGTGGATCGTTTAGATAAGCTTAAGTTTGAGCCTGATGTGATCCCCAGCCTGTTGACACTTCAAGAGGCGGGTTATCGTTTGGTCATGGTCACCAATCAAGATGGTCTTGGCACCGACAGTTATCCGCAAGCAGACTTTGATGCGCCGCATACGATGATGATGGAGATTTTTCAATCACAAGGCGTGAAATTTGATGAGGTGCTGATTTGCCCTCACTTTGAACAGGATAATTGTGCCTGTCGTAAACCTAAATTGGGTTTGGTGAAGTCTTATTTGCAAAGTGGCCAGATCGATTTTAAACATTCAGCGGTGATTGGCGATCGAGTGACCGATCTGCAATTGGCAGAAAATATGGCGCTGCAAGGGATTCAATATCATCCACAAAATTGCAATTGGCGGCAGATAGTCAAGCAGCTAATCGTCAAAGCGCGCACCGCTCAGGTAGTACGTAAAACCAAAGAAACTGACATTCAAGTCGCGGTTAATCTCGATGAAACAGGCGGTAATCAGATTGAAACTGGTTTAGGTTTTTTTGATCACATGCTGGATCAAATTGCTACCCACGGTGGGTTTCAACTTAAACTAACCGTTAAGGGCGATTTGCATATTGACGATCACCACACGGTAGAAGATACCGCTTTGGCATTAGGCCAAGCCTTAAGAGAAGCCTTAGGTGATAAGCGAGGTATTGGCCGTTTTGGTTTTAGCTTACCGATGGATGAATGCTTAGCACAGTGTGCTTTAGATTTATCGGGTCGTCCTTACCTTAAATTTGACGCGCAATTTAGCCGTGAACAAGTCGGGGATTTGTCGACGGAAATGGTCTACCACTTTTTCCGCTCTCTCACTGATACCTTAGCCTGTACTTTGCATTTATCCTCAACCGGTGACAACGATCATCATATTATTGAAAGCTTGTTTAAAGCCTTTGGCCGCACTCTGCGCCAAGCGATTCAAGTGCAAGGTAATGAATTACCGAGTAGCAAAGGAGTGCTGTGATGAAACCCAAGGTGGTCATTATTGATACGGGATGTGCCAATATCGCTTCAGTACGCTTTGCAATTCAACGACTCGGTTACGATGTCACTTTGTCTCGCCAGCCAGAGGAGATCCTCGCTGCGGATAAGCTGTTTCTACCTGGCGTAGGTACCGCGAGTGAAGCGATGCATAACCTCAAACAGAGACAATTAGTGGAATTGATTCAGCGCCTTGAGCAACCGGTACTGGGGATTTGTTTAGGGATGCAATTGATGGGCAGACGCTCACAAGAGCATGGCCAACAAGCGCAGCAGGTGGTGGATTGTCTTGGCTTAGTGAGCGGCGATGTGCAGCGTATGCAAACTAAAGATTTACCACTTCCCCATATGGGCTGGAATACGGTGACCGCTCAGCAAGGTAATCCGTTATTTGCGGGTATTGATGCCAATGAGTATTTCTATTTTGTCCACAGCTTTGCCATTCCAGTCGCTGATTACACCATTGCTGAATGTGATTACGGACAGCCTTTTAGCGCCGCTATCCAACAGGGCAATTATTACGGTGTGCAGTTTCACCCTGAGCGCTCGTCAAAAGTGGGCGCAAAACTGATTGATAATTTTTTGAAACTGTAAGTTTGAATGGTTAAGGATCGCGGCTTAGTCGATGGACTCAGCCAGCATTAAGGATAAGTGATGATTATTCCCGCATTAGATTTAATTGATGGTCAGGTGGTACGCCTCTACCAAGGTGATTACGGCCAAGTGACTGAATACAAAGTGGACCCCGTTGAGCAATTTAATTTATATCACCAAGCTGGGGCCAACTGGCTGCACTTGGTGGATTTAACCGGTGCAAAAGATACCTCAGCACGGCAGCTTGAGCTGATCAGTAAGCTATTAGCCAGTACGCCGGCCAATATCCAAATTGGCGGAGGTGTACGCAGTGAGCAAGACGTTATCGATTTACTGACGGCTGGAGCTCAGCGTGTGGTTATCGGCTCGACAGCGGTTAAGCAGCCGCAGTTGGTCAAGCAGTGGATGGAAAAATATGGCGCTGAGAAAATCGTCCTCGCCCTAGACATCAATATTGATCAAGAGGGCGTGCGCCGAGTTGCTGTGTCTGGCTGGCAAGAAGATTCTGGGGTAACCATTGAAGCACTATTAGACGATTATCTCACTGTCGGCTTGCAGCATGTATTGTGTACCGATATTGCCCGTGATGGGACCTTAAATGGCTCCAATGTCGAATTATACATCGATTTATGTCAGCGTTACCCTCAGGTCCAGTTCCAATCATCAGGGGGGATTGGTAGCCTCGCTGATATTGCTGCACTTAAAGGCAGTGGCGTGGCGGGTGTGATTGTCGGTCGAGCATTATTGGATGGTAAATTTACCGCTCAGGAGGCATTTTCATGTTGGCAAAGCGAATAATTCCTTGTTTAGATGTGCGTGACGGGCAAGTCGTGAAAGGGGTCCAGTTTCGTAATCATGAGATTATTGGTGATATCGTGCCACTCGCTCAGCGTTATGCACAAGAAGGTGCCGATGAGTTAGTTTTTTATGATATCACCGCCTCCAGTGATGGAAGGGTGGTCGATAAAAGCTGGGTTGCCAAAGTTGCTGAGGTCATTGATATTCCTTTTTGCGTCGCTGGCGGCATTAAAACGGCGCAAGATGCGGCGCGGATCTTAGAGTTTGGTGCTGACAAAGTTTCTATTAACTCACCGGCGTTAGCTGATCCTAACTTGATCACTCAATTAGCCGACAAATTTGGTGTGCAGTGTATTGTGGTCGGGATAGATTCTTATTTTGATCAGGCAACGGGGCAATATCAGGTCTATCAATTTACCGGTGATGAAGCGCGCACTAAAGCCACGCAGTGGCAAACGCAAGATTGGGTGCAAGAAGTCCAACAACGCGGCGCGGGGGAAATCGTACTCAATATGATGAATCAAGATGGGGTGCGTAATGGTTATGATTTACAGCAGCTGAAAATGATCCGTGCGGTATGCCAAGTGCCGCTGATTGCATCAGGAGGCGCGGGGACTATGGCGCATTTTGCCGATGCGTTCCAAGTTGCCAACGTTGATGGCGCGCTCGCGGCATCGGTATTCCATAAACAAATCATTAATATTGGTGAGTTGAAGCAATATTTACATCAACAACAGATAGAGGTAAGACGATGAGCCAAACGAAACAAACTGAGCGGCCACTGGTTGAGTGCATTGATTGGCAAAAAGTCGATGGTCTTATCCCTGCGATTGTGCAAGATTTTGACTCTAGCCAAGTATTGATGATGGGTTACATGAATCCAGAGGCGCTTGAGGTGACACTAACTACTAAGCAGGTGACTTTTTATTCGCGCTCCAAACAGCGCTTGTGGACTAAAGGGGAAACCTCTGGCCATGTTTTACACCTAAGAAATTTGGCCCTCGATTGCGATCAAGACACCCTGTTAGTCAAGGTCAATCCGATTGGTCCCACTTGTCATACTGGCACCACGACTTGCTGGGACGGTGATAGCCAAGAAGAATCACAAATGGTTTGGCTTCATCAACTTGAGCAATTATTGGCGGCTCGTCAATCTGCCGATCCTGAGTCATCCTACACCGCTAGCCTTTACGCGAGCGGCACTAAGCGCATTGCGCAGAAAGTCGGTGAAGAAGGGGTTGAAGTCGCGCTTGCGGCGGCGACGGGTGATAAGGCGGAGCTGATCAGTGAATCGGCGGATCTTATCTATCATCTATTAGTGCTATTACAAGACCAAGGCTTAGCCCTGAGTGATGTGATTGATAAATTAAAGCAGCGTCATCAGTAATCACAATCTGACCATGCCTCTAATAAGAGCATGGTCAGACAATTATTTACAGATCGATTTCGCGCCATTCTCCGGGTTGGAGCGTTTCTAGGGTTGTGTTACCAATCGAATAACGAATCAGACGTAGAGTGGGAAAGCCGATGTGAGCGGTCATGCGTCGTACTTGTCGATTGCGACCCTCGATAATGGTAATCGCTAACCACGTCGTGGGGATTGCCGCTCGAAAGCGCACTGGTGGATGACGCTCCCATACCAGTGGTGGCTCGATAATCTCAACCTCAGCTGGTAACGTCGGGCCATCTTTAAGAGTGACACCACGGCGCAATTGTTCTAAATCGGCTTCTTGAGGCTCCCCTTCAACTTGCACCCAATAGGTTTTTGGCGCTTTAGCTTTAGGTTGAGTCAATCTTGCTTGTAATACGCCATCATTAGTTAAGATCATTAATCCTTCGCTATCACGATCGAGTCGCCCGGCGGCATAAATGTCTTTTATCGTAATAAAATCAGCCAGTGTTTGTCGGCCTTGGCCATCGGTAAATTGGCTTAAGGTATCGTAAGGTTTATTAAAGGCGATGACTTTTCGTTCGTCAGGCGATCGTGGTAGGGAAGCGATTTTCTTTCGCTTGAAGCTGGGTCTTTCAGCGAGTTTAGGGCGTTCGGCGCGTTTGAATTGCGCAGGTGCGCTGGTCGTTGAGGAACCGGAAAGCGTACGACGTGAGCGGGATGACATGTTAAGCACCTTGCAAATATGTAAATGAGTTGTGTTTGAATGTTTTATCTGACGCAGAAATAGGCTATGCTTTTCGCGCCTGAAAACAAGATTGAACGACGGAATGATAGACTATTATCTTGTTTTTGTTTAATTATAGCCAATAGAGAATTTCTCACCGTGAGACTCAACCAGCACATCCATCGTGAGAGTTAACCTTATAATAGTGAGACAAACGTGGCCAAGTTTTGAGGATGTAAAACTAGCTTGTTCACGGACATTCACATCGTACTATTTCATCCCATAGTGCGGTTAGAACAAAGGGAAAGTTCATGCCTACAGAAAAACCAACCATCATCTATACCATCACTGATGAAGCGCCGGCGTTAGCGACGTATTCATTACTGCCAATTATTCAATCATTTACGGCATCATCAGGGATCAGTGTTGAGACCAGAGATATTTCGTTAGCCGGGCGTATTCTTGCCAGCTTCCCTGAACACTTGAAAGAGAATCAACGAGTCAGCGATGCTTTATCTGAGTTGGGCCAGTTAGCACAAACCCCAGCGGCGAATATTATTAAACTACCAAATATCTCAGCGTCGATTCCTCAGTTGAAAGCCGCGATAAAAGAGCTGCAAGACAAAGGTTATGATCTTCCCGATTATCCTGCAGAACCGAGCACTTACGATCAGGAAGCGATCAAAGCCACTTACGATAAAATTAAAGGCAGTGCGGTAAACCCAGTACTACGAGAAGGTAACTCGGATCGTCGTGCGCCAACATCAGTGAAAAATTACGCCAAGAAAAACCCGCACTCAATGGGCGCTTGGTCGAAAGATTCCCGTTCTCACGTGGCGAGCATGGATGATAAAGATTTCTTTGGCAGTGAAAAATCGTTAACGGTTGCCGGTGACATTCAGGTCTCGATTGAGTTTGTCGCTCATGATGGCACTCGTAAAACTTTGAAAAAGCCATTTGCGTTGCTGGATAAAGAAATCATCGACACCAGCGTGATGAATAAGAAAGCTTTAGTGGCGTTTTACGAAAAAGAGATCGCCCAAGCTAAGCAGCAAGATGTGTTACTGTCTTTACACCTTAAAGCGACGATGATGAAAGTCTCTGATCCGGTGATTTTTGGTTATGCGGTTAAAGTTTATTACCAAGATGTATTTGCTAAATACGGTGAGCTGTTTGATCAACTCGGTGTTGATGTTAATAATGGTCTTGGCGATGTTTACGCTAAAATTCAGACCTTACCACAAGCGCAGCGTGAAGAAATCGAGTCTGCCATTCAAGCGGTATACACCACTCAACCTCCGTTAGCCATGGTTGACTCAGATCGTGGTATCACCAATTTACACGTACCAAGCGATATTATTGTTGATGCTTCAATGCCAGCGATGATTCGTTCATCAGGTCAGATGTGGGGACCGGATGGTAAACAAAAAGATACTAAGGCGTTGATCCCTGACCGTTGCTACTCAGGGGTGTATCAAGCGGTGATTGATTTTTGTCGTGATAATGGCGCTTTTGACCCAACGACCATGGGTAGTGTGCCTAACGTTGGTTTAATGGCACAAAAAGCCGAAGAATATGGTTCACACGACAAAACCTTTATCCTTGATGCTGATGGCGTTGTTCAAGTCATTGATCAATCAGGTAAAGTGTTGCTTGAGCAGGTAGTTGAAGCGGGGGATATCTTCCGTATGTGCCAAGTGAAAGATGCACCGATTCAAGATTGGGTTAAATTAGCCGTTAATCGTGCTCGCGCAACGGGAGTGCCAGCGGTATTTTGGCTCGATGAATCTCGCGCTCATGATCTTGAGCTGATTAAAAAGGTTAAGCAATACTTGCCGGATCACGATACCCATGGTCTAGACATCAAAATTATGTCGCCAGTACAAGCTACACTCTACACTTTGGCGCGCATGAAAGAAGGCAAAGACACCATTTCAGTAACCGGTAATGTACTGCGTGATTATCTGACTGACTTATTTCCGATCCTTGAATTAGGAACGTCAGCGAAAATGCTGTCCATCGTTCCGCTAATGAACGGTGGCGGTCTGTTTGAAACCGGAGCGGGTGGCTCTGCTCCGAAGCACGTACAACAAGTGCAGAAAGAGAATCACCTGCGTTGGGATTCTTTGGGTGAGTTTCTCGCTCTTGCTGCCTCATTGGAGCATCTGAGTGTGGTCACGGGTAATCCGAAAGCCCAAGTATTGGCCGATACCTTGGATGTAGCAACAGGCAAGTTTTTAGATAATAACAAATCACCGTCACGTAAAGTCGGCGAGTTAGATAACCGTGGCAGCCATTATTACCTTGCTACTTACTGGGCAGAAGCACTTGCTGAGCAAAAGCAAGACAGTGATTTAGCCACGGAGTTCGCTCCCATTGCTCAGCAATTGAAGGCGCAAGAGCAACAGATTATTCAAGAACTTAATCAGGCGCAGGGCGTGCCGGGTGATTTAGGTGGCTATTACGCGCCTGAGTTTGCCAAGGCGTCTACTTTGATGCGTCCTAGCCAGACGTTAAATAAGATTATTGACCGCGCTTAAACAACAAAACCCGCCGAAAGGCGGGTTAGTTTTAGACACAAGTTGGCAGCGAATTATTTACTTGGTTGGCCTTCAATCGGTACCACATTACTCGCATGATAGCCTTTAGGGCCCTGTTCCACTTCATAAGCAACCTGTTGGCCCGCCTTTAATGTGCGATAGCCATCCATTTTGATCGTTGAATAATGAGCAAAAATGTCTTCATTTCCGCCTTCCGGACAAATAAAACCAAATCCTTTAGCGTTGTTGAACCATTTTACTGTACCTGTAGCCATGCTATACATCCCTCATGCATTGTATTACTGATGTTGTTAACGCTTACCTTGTTGATCGACAATCTCCAATAAACAAGGCATCAATCTTCGCTTTTTATTCCGTTAGCGAAGCGGTTGTTAAGTGAATAACCATTTAGCCGCTGCCAAATTTTTAGTCACTAATTGACCAATGTAGCCAATGATTGAGCGCAGTCAATAGTAAAAAGACATAAAAATCGCCACTTTTATAGGTAAATCACTTAACTGGAATGCTATTAAACGCATATTTATCAAATATACACTGGCGTTGTGGTATTGATAGTGTCTCAGCCGCATTGATAATGTGATCCTCAATCGCTAAGAGATAGATGCGTTGTTTAGGATTTTCCTCTAGATCTCAGTTGATCGATTGAAGGGGTTATTAACGTAAGATGATGTAATGAGAAATTTAGCGTGTGGATAAATGCAATTTGATTCGCAAATAGCAATGCATAATGTGATATCGGGTGCATAGTGGTGGGCAAATTTTACACATTTAAACCTAGCGGATAACCGGAAAAGTGAGGTTTTATTTGCAGCGATACCATTGCTAGATTAGTCTCTAAGTAAGGGTTGTTTTTCACCTGAGCAAGCCACCAGTAAAGTTTATTTACTGCGCTGATGAAAAGGGTAACAATGAGTAATACAACGAGAAACGCTCCTAAATACGACGGTTATGAGTAGAAATTTTGAATGGGTCACTCCAGGCTCTGACTTACTGGAGAAAGAGAAAACCGCGGTTAAACCCCCGGCAATGTATCATGTGGTACTCAATAACGATGATTATACTCCGATGGACTTTGTCATCGAAATACTGGCTCGGTTCTTTTCAATGGACATGGAACGAGCGACGCAAGTCATGTTGAGAGTTCATTATGAAGGAAAAGCCATTTGTGGCACGTATACTGCAGAGGTAGCAGAGACGAAGGTGGCACAAGTCGCGACATACTCAAGAGAAAATGAGCATCCCCTCTTGTGTACCATGGAGCAAGCTTAGACTTGCAACAACAATCTGGTTGTTCCTCAAGGAGGTCTTATGCTTAACAAAGAACTAGAATCGAGTCTCAATGGCGCGTTCGCTCGAGCGCGAGATAAAAGACATGAATTTATGACCGTCGAGCACCTCCTACTTGCATTATTAGAAAATGATGCAGCGAAGGATGCACTCGTCGCTTGTCAAGCCGATATCGATAACTTACGTCGCGAGCTTGATCAGTTTATTGATCAAACTACACCCTTAATTCCTAATAACGATGAAACACGCGAAACTCAGCCTACATTAAGTTTTCAACGTGTATTACAGCGCGCTGTTTTCCATGTTCAATCTTCTGGTCGCAGTGAAGTCACGGGTGCTAACGTACTGGTTGCCATTTTTAGTGAGCAAGAATCTCACGCGGCGTACCTATTGAAAAAGAACGATATCAGCCGTCTCGATATTGTTAACTACATTTCTCATGGCATCACGAAAACATCTGGTGCTGAAGATTCGTCAGGGGATGCCTTTGGTAGCAGTAGCCCTGAAGAATCAAATTCTGATGAACGTTTAGAAAGCTTTGCTTGCAACTTAAATCAGCTTGCCAAACAAGGCCAAATTGACCCTCTAATCGGCCGAGATAAAGAGCTTGAGCGCACTATTCAAGTATTATGTCGTCGTCGCAAAAATAACCCTTTATTAGTGGGTGAGGCCGGAGTAGGTAAAACTGCGATTGCTGAAGGTTTAGCGTGGAGGATTGTTGAAGGTCAAGTACCTGAAGTCATCCAAAATAGCGTGATTTACTCTTTAGATATTGGTTCGTTATTAGCCGGGACCAAATACCGTGGTGATTTTGAAAAACGTTTTAAAACCATTCTAAAACAGTTAGAAAAAGAAAAAGATGCAATTTTATTTATCGATGAAATTCATACCATCATCGGTGCTGGGGCGGCTTCTGGCGGACAAGTTGATGCGGCTAATTTAATCAAACCTTTGCTGAGTAGTGGTAAGCTACGTTGTATCGGCTCAACGACTTATCAGGAATACAACACCATATTCGAAAAAGAGCGTGCGTTATCCCGTCGCTTCCAGAAAATTGATGTTGTCGAGCCTTCCATCGATGATACAACAAAAATTTTGATGGGCTTAAAACCAAAATATGAAGCTCACCACGATGTTCGTTATACCAATAAAGCGTTACGCGCAGCGGTGGAGCTCTCGGCTAAATACATTAACGAGCGTCACTTGCCAGATAAAGCGATTGACGTCATTGATGAAGCTGGGGCGAGAGTTCGATTGATGCCTGCAAACCGACGCAGAAAAACGGTCGGTGTGGCGGAAATTGAAGCCATGGTTGCTAAAATGGCTCGTATACCCGAAAAGTCAGTTTCTTCTTCAGATAAAGATATTTTGAAAAATCTGGATAAGAAGATGAAGATGCTGGTATTTGGTCAAGACAAAGCTATTGAAGTGTTGAGCGAGTCGATTAAGCTGACTCGTGCAGGATTGGGTGCGGAAAATCGCCCTGTCGGCTCCTTCTTATTTGCAGGCCCAACAGGGGTCGGTAAAACTGAAGTTACTGTTCAGCTATCTAAGTTGCTTGGTATCGAGTTACTGCGCTTTGATATGTCGGAATATGGTGAGCGTCACTCGGTCAGTCGTTTAATTGGTGCGCCTCCTGGTTATGTTGGTTATGACCAAGGCGGATTATTGACTGATGCAGTGATTAAACATCCTCATGCTGTCGTGTTATTGGATGAGATAGAAAAAGCGCATCCCGATGTATTTAACCTATTACTCCAAGTGATGGATAATGGGACGCTAACCGATAACAATGGCCGTAAAGCCGATTTTCGTAACGTTATCTTAGTCATGACGACCAACGCTGGGGTTGCGGAAACGGTTAAAAAATCGATTGGTATGATTCAGCAGGATCACAGCCATGACGCGATGGCGGAGATCAAGAAAGTCTTTACGCCAGAGTTTCGTAACCGTTTGGATCATGTAATTTGGTTCAATAGCCTTGATGAGCGAGTGATTCACCAAGTCGTTGATAAATTTATTGTTGAACTACAAGTGCAGCTTGATGCTCGTGGTGTTTCTCTTGAAGTGTCAGAAGATGCACGCCACTGGTTAGCCGTGAAAGGTTATGATCGTGACATGGGGGCTCGCCCGATGGGTCGAGTGATTCAAGATCAGTTGAAAAAACCATTGGCTAATGAATTACTGTTTGGTTCGTTAGTCGAAGGTGGAACGGTCAAAGTGGATTTAGCTGATGATCAATTAACGTTTCAGTATATGAGTTCTCGTGAAAAGGTCGCTCATTAAGCGTAATCCTTTGCTCAGCGAAACTCACGATTGAATGAAATTAAGTTAATAAAAAAGCGCACAGAGTATCGTGCGCTTTTTGTTATCCGTGTATCACCCGATCCATGATTCACTCTCAGGCAACAAAAACGGAGCATTAAGCTCCGTTTTTGTTGCATTCGAAAATCAGTGATTAACGAGCACGGAAGACGATGCGACCTTTAGAGAGATCGTACGGTGTCATCTCGACAGTAACTTTGTCTCCAGTAAGAATGCGGATATAGTTTTTGCGCATTTTACCAGAAATGTGAGCCGTCACTGTGTGACCATTTTCTAGCTCAACACGGAACATTGTATTTGGAAGAGTATCAAGGACAGTGCCTTGCATCTCAATTACGTCTTCTTTAGCCATTTAATCCTCTTTAGAAATTTGGCGAAAAATAATCAACGGCGTATTTTGCCGTTAAAAAATCAATATGTAAACTTGGGGCGTATTCTACCCTTGCCAACGCTGTTTGACTAGCTTTTGATGTGCTCTGAAGCGTACTTTGTAGTTCATCGCTGGGCATTCATCAATTTGATATCCCAAATAAAGCCACTGTTTGTTCATGGTTTTAGCAAGCTCAAGTTGACTAAGAACGCTCAATGTTCCTAAAGATAGGGAACTATCGGGATCAAAGAAGGTGTAAAATGCACTCGCACTACTCGGGAGAATATCGGTGATAGCGACAGCGACTAACTGATCATCCAAATAGAGATGTAAGTATTGTGTATCTAACCAGTCCGAATTAGCAAATTTAGCAAATTCATCACGGCGAGGAGGATACATAGTACCACTATTATGACGCGCTTCGATGTAACGAGAATAGAGCGTAAACCAATCTTGATCCATCTCTGGTTTTAATTGCCACCGATAACGAGATTGTACTTGTTTGAGCAGGCGTTTTTGACTTTTCGATGGGGTGAATTCACTCACTGATACGCGCAGAGCTTGGCAAGCTTGGCAATGATTGCAATGAGGCTTATAGATAATGTCACCACTGCGTCGAAAACCATTGGCTAGCAGTAGCTCATAGTTTTCTGGACTCTGCATGTGAGGCTCCATGGCAACGGCGACTCGCTCCATACGATCGGCTAAATAACTGCAGGGATGATTACTGGTTAAACCAATGCGTATTTGCTGTAAATCAGAACTCATAGCGACTCCTTCGATGAGTCGTTAACGGTAAGAGATAACCATTGAGGTTGAAAGCAGTGATCTGTTACCTGACCTTGCTTTAAGGATAGCAATGAATCTAAAAATTGGTCACGTGGTAATTCAACGGCACCTAATGAGCGAAGATGTGGGTTCATGACTTGGCAATCGATTAATTGCCCACCACAGCGTGCAAAATGGACACAGAAATACCAAAAACCGATTTTTGATGCGTTATCAGCTAAACTAAACATCGATTCACCACAAAAGAGCTGCCCGACTTGAATGCCGTATAGCCCTCCCACTAAGGTATCATCACGCCACACTTCAACGGAATGGCAAATGCCTTGCTTGGCAAGTTGTTGATAGGATGAACGCATATCCGCATTTAACCAAGTTTGCTCAGCAGGACGTACTGCTGCACATAATTCAATCACACGTGCCGTATCATGATTTAAACTGACTCGATAAGTGTGTTTGCGTTGAAATTTTTGCACACTTTTTGCTGGTTTAAAGGTCTTAGGAAAAAACACGGCACGCGGGGAGGGACTCCACCAAAGAATGGGTTCGTCAGGGCCATACCATGGGAAGATACCATTGTGGTAAGCTGAAATAAGACGATCGGGATGCAAATTCCCACCAAAAGCCAGTAGGCCATTAGGCTCATCTGAGGCAAGTAAAGGCGAGGGGAAATCGAAATTATCACTCGCTAATTCAGTGAGATAGAGTGCCATTACTTAACCAACTTATCCTAATAGGAGTAAAAAATGACAAAGTGGATATGGATCTTATTGATTTTTCCTCTGTTTGCCAATGCTGCGTATCAACGAAATCAGGCGAGACCGGTTAATGATGTCGTTTTTGGGCAAGTAGAAACCGTCCGTTATATTACCCAGCAAGAGATTATACATTCAAAATCAAAGGGCTGGGAAACATTGCTTGGTGCGGTAGTTGGAGGCCTTGTCGGTCATCAGTTTGGTGATGGTCGAGGTAAACAAGTTGCCACGGCGGTTGGTGCAGCAGCTGGTGCGGGTGTTGCTCATCATCATGGAAATAAAACTCATCTTATTGAGTATAAATTGGTTGAGCTATTGATTAGAACGAACGATGGTCAATTGATTGATGTTATTCAAGATCTCGATAACCAAATGATCTTTAACCGAGGTGATTTAGTAAGAATCTTGTACTTCTCAGATGGTGTGAGAGTGGATAAAGAAAGATAAGCAAGATTTTTTGTATTGAGCGATGGATAAAGACTAGCGAGGATAAAAGATTTTGGTTAGTCTGCCAGTATCAAGAATTTTACTGCCTTCAATATTAATGGTTATGATGACAGTGCAAGGAAATACACGTTTAATGGAAAGTCTTACCTTACAGCCTATTGCAAATATTAATGGTGAAGTTAATTTGCCAGGTTCAAAAAGCGTTTCAAATCGAGTGCTTCTGTTAGCCGCATTAGCCACCGGAACGACACGCTTAACCAATTTACTCGACAGTGATGATATCCGCCATATGCTCAATGCATTGAGCCAATTGGGTGTTAAGTATCGGCTTTCAGCGGATAAAACACAGTGTGAAGTAGAGGGGTTAGGTCAACCCTTTGTAATCGATGGTTTACAGGAACTCTTTCTCGGTAATGCCGGGACGGCAATGCGCCCATTGGCTGCAGCATTGTGCTTGGGGCGTGGTGAGTTTGTTCTCACGGGTGAGCCACGAATGAAAGAGCGACCAATAGGCCATTTGGTGGAGGCTTTGCGTCAAGCGGGGGCAAATATCGAGTATTTGGAAAATGAGCATTATCCTCCATTGCGTATTCAAGGAACCGGATTAAAGGCGAGTCATGTTTCGATTGACGGTTCTATTTCCAGCCAATTTTTAACGGCCTTCTTAATGTCGGCACCATTAGCAGAAGGCACCGTGACTATTGATATTGAAGGCGAGTTAGTTTCAAAACCGTATATCGATATTACGTTACATCTGATGCAACAATTTGGTGTTCAGGTGATCAATCACAACTATCAGCAATTTGTGATTCCTGCTGGTCAATCGTATGTTTCTCCTGGTGATTTTCTGGTTGAAGGCGACGCTTCTTCTGCTTCTTATTTTCTTGCTGCTGCCGCGATAAAAGGCGGTCAAGTTAAAGTAACGGGTATTGGTAAAAATAGTATTCAAGGCGATGTCCAGTTTGCTTATGCGTTAGAGAAAATGGGCGCACAAATTGAATGGGGAGACGATTATGTGATTGCTCGTCGTGGAGAGTTAACTGCGGTCGATTTAGACTTTAATGCTATTCCTGATGCTGCGATGACGATTGCTACGACGGCTCTATTTGCTAAAGGGTCAACGGCGATTCGTAATGTTTACAATTGGCGAGTTAAAGAGACCGATCGGTTAACCGCGATGGCAACAGAACTGCGTAAAGTCGGTGCTCAGGTCGAAGAAGGTGAGGACTACATTATCATCACTCCGCCAAGCCATTTACAACATGCGACAATCGATACCTACGACGATCATCGCATGGCGATGTGCTTTTCTTTAGTCGCGCTTGGTGAGACACCAGTGACGATTAATGATCCAAAGTGTACATCAAAAACTTTTCCTGATTATTTTGAGAAATTTTCCCAGTTATCTCACTGAGTTAATTAGGAAAATAAATGTTCAGCGTCACTACGGAAAAAGCCTCAATATAGAGGCTTTTATTGTTTTTTAAGGGTAAATTGTTTTGAAAGATGATGAGCTAAATATTTAAACATATTAAAAACGGCGGTTGTTTTTTCACTTGGCAGACCTTGAGGGTCAAGAAAATACTCACCTTTAAATACCAATACGCCGTCTTTTTCTTCTACGCTGGTCGTGCGCATTCCCTCTATATAGCTATCGTGTTCTTGAATTAATTGATTGGCTATGAGTAATAAATCGAATTCATTGATGGGTTGTTTGGTCTGCATATTGTTCTCTTTATTTTAGGTTGTTCTTTGATTTACTTGCTCTCGGTATTACGTTTCTCTATGCTGCTGCCCAGTAGATAACGACTGTCTAGCAATTGATAACGTGATTGTAGAATTGTGTCATGTAAAAACCATGATCATAAACAGGAAATGGATAAAAGACAATTTTGCCTGATTTTGTGATTAACAACATATTTTCTAGATTAATGGTCGCGCCTAAAACAGACTCTCTTTACTATGAGGCTAATTTTGTCTTGCGAATGCTGTTTCGTCGATTTGTCGAGCAAACAAGCGTTTTTTTTCAAAAACAGGTTGATCTTCTGCTTAACTGGCTCGATAGTAAAAAAAGAAGCAATATTTTTAGAACATCATGCGATTTATTACTCGCAGTGTGATTAAGGGCATTTGAATCAAATTATGGGTAAATCACTCGTTATAGTGGAATCGCCAGCCAAGGCTAAAACAATCAATAAATACCTTGGTAAAGACTTTATTGTTAAGTCTAGTGTCGGTCATGTCCGCGATCTGCCTACGGCAGGTCAAACTACTACCACGGCTAAAAAAGCGACACCAGCAGCGAATAAAGCACTTTCTTTGGAAGAAAAAGAGCGTTTAAAAAAAGAAAAAGAACGGACCGCTCTGATTAAGAAAATGGGAGTGAATCCTTTTCAAGGTTGGGAAGCGAACTATCAAATTCTCCCAGGCAAAGAAAAAGTGGTCGCTGAGCTACAGAAATTAGCTAAAGACGCCGATTGCGTTTATCTCGCAACCGATTTGGATCGCGAAGGAGAAGCTATCGCTTGGCACCTACGTGAGATCATCGGTGGTGATGAAGAGCGCTATAAGCGGGTAGTGTTTAACGAAATTACTAAAAATGCCATTCAGCAAGCCTTTGAGCAACCGGGAGAGCTGAACATGGATGGCGTTAATGCTCAACAAGCGCGTCGTTTTATGGATCGCGTTGTAGGCTTTATGGTCTCGCCATTATTATGGAAAAAAGTGGCTCGTGGCCTTTCTGCTGGTCGTGTGCAGTCGGTAGCGGTGAAACTCCTCGTTGAGCGTGAGCGTGAGATCAAAGCGTTTATTCCTGAAGAGTTTTGGGATATTCATGCGGACACAAAAACCAGTACGCAAGATGATTTTCGTTTGATGGTGGCTCAACAAGCGGGCTCTGCTTTTAAGCCGACCAATGAGGCTGAAACTCAAGCCGCACTTTCAGTGTTACAAAAAGCGCGCTTTGAAGTTTGTAAACGCGAAGATAAACCTACCAGCAGTAAGCCTAGTGCACCTTTCATCACCTCAACGCTTCAGCAAGCCGCTAGTACACGTTTAGGCTATGGCGTGAAGAAAACCATGATGTTGGCACAACGCTTGTATGAAGCGGGTTACATTACTTATATGCGTACTGACTCGACTAATTTAAGTAGCGAGGCGGTAGAATCAGCCCGTCAGTTTATCGAGCAGCAATTTGGTCCACAGTATCTGCCACAACAAGCGATTGTCTATGGTAGCAAGAAAGGGGCTCAAGAGGCGCACGAAGCGATTCGTCCTTCCGACGTTAATGTCAAAGCCGATGACTTACAAGGGATGGAAGCGGATGCACATAAGATTTATGCTCTGATTTGGAATCAATTTGTCGCTTGTCAAATGACCCCCGCCCAGTACGATTCAACCACCATCAGTGTTAAAGCAGATGAGTATACGTTGAAAGCGAAAGGACGGATTTTGAAGTTCGATGGCTGGACTCGCGTACAGCGTCCACTCGGTAAAAATGAAGATCAAATTTTACCCGCAGTTCAAGTCGGTGAAGTACTTACTCTTGAGAAACTTGATCCTAAGCAGCATTTTACCAAACCGCCAGCACGTTTTACGGAAGCCGCATTAGTCAAAGAATTAGAAAAGCGTGGTATTGGGCGTCCATCGACCTACGCGTCGATCATTTCTACCATTCAAGATCGTGGCTACGTGAAAGTTGATCAGCGCCGTTTTTATGCAGAGAAAATGGGCGAAATCGTGACCGATCGTCTCGATGGTAGTTTTACTGATCTAATGAACTATGATTTTACTGCTCGGATGGAAGAAAAACTTGACCAAATTGCAGAGGGTGAAGCGAATTGGAAACAAGTATTGGATGCCTTTTTCGTTGATTTTAGTGGTGATTTAGAGCAAGCCGAGCAGGACGAAGATCACGGTGGTATGAAGCCTAACCATATTGTCATGACTAATATTATGTGCCCAACCTGTTCTCGTCCTATGGGGATCAGAACGGCTTCAACGGGGGTCTTCCTCGGTTGTTCAGGTTATGCATTGCTTCCGAAAGAACGTTGTAAAACGACGATTAATTTGGGCGATGAAGATGGCATTATCAATGTTCTTGAGGAAGATGTCGAAACGGCAGCGTTACGAGCGAAAAAACGTTGTCCGATTTGTGAAACGGCGATGGACGCTTATCTGATTGACGGTCAACGTAAACTACATGTTTGCGGTAATAACCCAAACTGTGAAGGTTATGTCGTTGAAACCGGTGAGTTCAAAGTTAAAGGTTACGACGGTCCCGTTGTTGAGTGTGATAAATGTTCATCAGATATGGTGTTAAAAACTGGACGTTTTGGTAAGTACATGGACTGCACCAATGACAACTGTAAGAACACTCGAAAGATATTGAGAAACGGCGAAGTTGCTCCTCCTAAAGAAGATCCGGTTCATTTCCCTGAACTGCCGTGTGAAAACTCAGATGCCTATTTTGTGCTACGTGACGGTGCTTCTGGACTATTCTTAGCCGCCAGTAATTTTCCGAAATCTCGTGAAACACGGGCGCCTCTTGTTGAAGAGTTACAGCGTTTTAAACAACGTTTACCTGAAAAGTACCAATATCTAGCGACGGCTCCCACTCATGATCCCGATGGGCTTGCTGCGGTGGTACGGTTTAGTCGTAAGAGTAAAGAGCATTACGTACGCACGGAAGCAAATGGTAAACCTTCCGGTTGGACGGCAATCTATGACGATGGTCACTGGCAAGTGACGGACAAACGAAAGTCAGCCAAATAAGAGAAATTTTTCTTATCGATAACAACATTGAGGCAGCCATTGGCTGCCTCAATGTTTTCCTAGTAAGTCATTCTTAATGGAGAATCGGTGTGCTTTTTCAAGCAAAATTATTCCCCAATTTTCATCCTATTTTTCTCATCATCAATAAATAGTCGTTATTTTTCGTTACCAAAAATGAAACATAAAAATGCAATTTCATAACGTTATGATGCCTTAATTGTGAACAAGATTAGGAGTTCAACCGATTGGCTGTTTTACTGGCTCAAAATAGACAATTGCCATTTGTATTTTTATGCAAACGCTATAAAGTAATACACAACCAATTGCACTTTTCGTGGTTGGCCGAAAGGCCGTAATAAACTAAGGATAGTATCGTCATCCCCCCAATAGTATTGACATGACGATAATCAATAAAACTTAATGGAGAATAACAATGACCGGTGTACTAGGAATGATTCTGGCTGGTGGTGAAGGCTCAAGATTGAAGCCTTTAACTGAATCGCGTACTAAACCTGCCGTGCCATTTGGTGGTAGTTATCGCTTGATAGATTTCGCCCTAAACAATTTTATTAATGCAGATTTAATGCGAGTGTATGTATTAACACAGTTCAAATCGCAATCCCTTTATCTGCATATGAAAAAAGGCTGGAACGTCTCTAGCCTGCGTGGCAGCTTTATTGATTCCATACCTGCCCAGATGCGTGATGGTAAACGTTGGTACGAAGGAACGGCCGATGCTATTTATCAGAACTTACGTTTCATTGAAATTTCTGAAGCCGATGATGTCTGTATCTTTGGTTCTGATCATATCTATAAAATGGATATTCGTCAGATGCTTGATTTCCATCGTCGAATGGAAGCCAAACTGACCGTCTCTGCCATTCGTATGCCTCTTGTCCAAGCGTCACAATTTGGGGTGATAGAGGTAGATGTCACGGGGAAGATGATTGGTTTTGAAGAAAAACCTCAGCACCCTAAATCGATACCGGGTGAGCCTGAGTGGGCATTAGTATCAATGGGTAATTACATTTTTGATACCGATACGTTATGCCGTGAATTACGTGAAGATGCGGTAAACCCAGAGTCTAGCCATGATTTTGGTAAAGATATTATCCCTAAAATGTTTCCGCAGGGTGAAGTCTTCGTTTATGATTTCTCAACCAATAAAATCAAAGGTGAGAAGGGCGAAGCCTACTGGCGTGATGTCGGCACGATTGAATCTTATTGGTCTGCGCATATGGACTTATTGCAAAAAGATGCGCCATTTTCTCTTTATAACCGCAGTTGGCCTTTACATACTCATTATCCACCGTTGCCACCAGCGACCTTTGCTAATGAAGGAGAGAAAAAGGTTTGTATTACCGATAGTTTAATTTCAGCGGGAAGTTATATCCAAGGTGCAAAAATTTATAAATCGGTGTTAGGTTTTCGAACCAATATCGGTGCAGGTTCATGGATCAGTGAATCGATTATTCTTGGTGATGTCAAAATTGGCGCTGGTTGTACGATTAAACGCACGATTATCGATAAGGACGTCGAAATTGCTCCAGGAACGGTGATTGGGGAAGATTTACAATTAGATAGGCAGCGCTTCCATGTCTCTGATGAAGGCATTGTAGTCATCGAAAAAGGAATGAAAGTTGGATTCTAATCTTGAAAAAATGAATATTTGGTTTGTTGTATCCGAAGCAGAAGGCTTAGTGAAGAGCGGAGGCTTAGCCGACGTTGCCAAAGCTTTACCAAAAGCATTACAGGAGTTAGGTCACCAGGTAGCCATTGTGCTACCTGCTTATCGTTCAATTCCAAATAAAATGGATTTACCCATCATACTCGAAACCGAGTTAACCCACTGGCCTCATACTCGCTATCAAGTAAGGCAGGGTGAGCTCGACGGTGTTGTGGTTTACCTGATTGATTGTGATGTTTACTTTGATCGACCAGAAATGTATGCGGAGCACAATCAAGCTTACACGGACAACGGTGAGCGTTTTGGTTTTTTCTCGGCGGCGTGTCTGGATATTTTGCCCAAGCTGAATATTAAGCCAACCATCATCCATGCCAATGATTGGCATACAGGTTTAGTGCCTTTTTTATTAAAAACTCGCTACCGTGAAGACCCACACTTTTTCGGCGTTAAGTCGGTGCTGACTATTCATAATGCCATTTTCAAAGGTATTTTTTCCTACTACCAATTGGAAGTTATCCCCGAGTTAAATCTCTCTGGGATGGAGTTTCTACAGTACGGACATGATCATGTTAGCATGCTACGAGCTGGTATTGCTTTTGCCGATAAAATCAATGCGGTGAGTCCTAATTATGCTTCTGAACTGTTGACGCCGTTAGGTTCTCACGGATTGGTGGATGATTTTGTGCGCCGTGCGCGAGATCTGCATGGGATTGTCAATGGATGCGATTATTCTGAATGGAGCCCCTTGACGGATCGTTATATTCCTCAGACTTACCATGCGGAACGACAATCGCTCACTCTAGGAAAATCAGCCAGTAAACTTGCCTTGCAGCAAGAGTTAAATTTACCACAAGTGACGACACCGATGTTTGGCATGGTATGCCGTTTGACTCATCAAAAAGGATTTCATTATTTATTGCCTATTCTTGAGTCGTTTTTGCGTAATCAGGTACAAGTGGTGATCGTCGGCACCGGTGAACCGGAGATTGCGGCGGCATTACATAAAATTGCTGCGCATTATCCTGATAAGTTAGGGTTTGTTGAGACTTACAGCAATCGTTTGGCTCATTTAGTTGAAGCGGGCTCGGATTTTTTTCTCATGCCCTCAGAATTTGAAGCTTGTGGACTAAACCAAATCTACAGTATGGCTTATGGTACTTTACCTATCGTACGCGAGGTTGGAGGTTTAAAAGATACCGTACAAGATTATGATAAATACCCTCAGCAAGCGACGGGGTTTGGTTTTCAAGAGCCGTCACCAGCGGCATTATTGATCACGATGCAGAGGGCGTTGCTGTTTTATCTACAGCAGCCTGAAGAGATGCTTAACGTTCAAATACGAGCGATGAGCAGAGATTTTGGCTGGCGTGAGTCTGCTCTTGAATACCTTAAAATGTACCGCTTAGCCATTTTTGACTAAATGTCTATGAAGACGGGAAGCGTCAATGCTTGTTGATCGGCTACCATCGTCTTTTCTTTTCTAATCACTTTCCTTTATACCGATGGGGAGCTTCCCCGTCGGTTTACCAATCGCCCGTTTAACAACAATAGATTTTTACAACTCAAAAACGATTTTTGACACTAAAATATGCTAATCTCTCAGTATCAATGATTTTGATTTTCTGTGGTATCCATGTCTCAATCTTTACTGTTTCATAAAGTTTATCCACATCCAACCAGCCGAGAATGGGTGGTGTTTGTGCATGGGGCGGGTGGAAGCTCGTCTATTTGGTTTAAGCAGATCAAAGCGTATAAGCAGCATTTTAATCTGCTATTGATTGATTTACGCGGCCATGGAAAATCTCATCGTCTTATCAAAGATTTGATTGCTAATCGATACACCTTTAAGACAGTAACCATTGATGTACTTAAGGTGCTGGATCACTTAAAAATAGCTTCAGCCCATTTTGTCGGGATGTCACTGGGGACCATTATCGTGCGTAATATTGCCGAATTGTCCGCCCAGCGAGTTCGCTCTATGGTATTAGGTGGCGCTGTCACTCGTTTGAATATCCGCTCTCAGCTTTTGGTGAAGTTAGGCCATCTCAGTAAACATCTCATTCCCTACATGTGGTTATATCGACTGTTTGCTTATATTGTCATGCCGCAACGCAGTCAGAAAGAGTCTCGTCATCTGTTCGTTCGAGAAGCTAAAAAATTGTGTCAGCAAGAGTTTAAACGTTGGTTTACATTGACTGCCGAAGTCAATCCATTGATGCGTTATTTCAAAGATCGAGAGTTGCCTATTCCTACCTTGTATTTAATGGGGGAGCGCGACTATATGTTTATTCGCCCAGTACGCGAAATGGTCGCCGCGCATCGACAGAGTGAACTGTTGGAACTCCCAAATTGTGGTCATGTTTGTAATGTCGAACAACCGGAGTTGTTTAACCAGCTGTCGATTCAATTTATCCAGCGGCAAAGTACAGCAACGACTTTATCTCATTCAGTGACTTAATCTCAGTATCAACCGATTGAATGGCACGATTGTTGGGCAGCTATGCTTGTCTTAAGCCAATCATGTTGTTGATTTATATTGATAGAGATTAGAGGAAAGGGTTGGCGAGCTGTCGGCTTCAATTGTGCAAACGATATCGAAATGATTAAGGTCAAGGAATCATGATGCTTATTAGGCGGCGTTATGATTGGTAGATATACCCGCTACTGACTCTCAGTGAGCGGGCTAGATATCAAAATTAAAACAGGTTTTTTTTCAATTCTTCACGACGACTTGGAGGGATAACCGACCAATGTTTTCCTTCGATTGCCCCTTCTAACGCCCACAATAACTCTAAACTGACATCAGATGAGTGACTTTGTCTGATCGCCTGATAAGCGGCGACAGCACCCGTTTGTTGCAACTGATCAACGGAATGAATGCCTGCTTTTTTGAGCATTCTTTCGGTTGCTAAACGTAGGTTAGGCAGATCTTTAAGACGAGTGGGTTTAGTCTGCTCTTGCTGCTCTCGCTCCGATTTGGCTTGGCGTAAGGCGACGGTTGCTTCCTGCAAAATGGTCGTTGGATCAAGCCAACAGGTATCAGGTAAAGCAAAGTACTTAGTTACCACAGGAAAGCCGCGTTTTTTATAAACGTAGGGCAGATAGCCTCTTTCGGTAAAAACTTTAGCAGATTCATCGTCAGCTCGAAGATGGAGTTGATTGTTGACGACTAAAGCGAACATAGTGTCATCGACAAAAATGCCGAAGCCACCAAACATTGAGCGCGACTTGACCTGGCCAAGCAGTTCGAATAGCCGCATTGAATCTTTTAATACCGGTTTATCCATGCTGTCATTCTCGGTGTATTAAGCAATTCGCCAGCAAAATCAGGTCCGAGAAAATAGCAAAACGTCAAAAAGCATAATAGGGGGAGTTGACTGCTTGTTTTGGCTATTTTGTCATCGGCAACCCCGCTACCTACCACTATAGTTTAGGCCGGAGGCTTTGCGTCCCATCTTTTCAAATGGTTTGCCCTGTGCGTGACACGTTTCATTATTGACAAAATAGTATAACGTGGATGTATAAAATAAACAAATCATTGAATAAATATCACACTCAGTGATTGTTTATATGATGTTTGTTTCATTTTGATTTGAATTAGGCAAAGATTGCCCCCCAATCGTGGCGCTAAGGCTACGATTGGGTTTGAAGTCTTTTTTGCTCAATAATGGGTCAATGAAGTGGTTATCTATTTAGCGGTGAGTTTTTTGACTGAGTCACGTTCCACGATTTCAGGGTGCATTTCAAAAATACGTCTTTCGTGTTCTTTATCTTTGATGCGCTCCAACAATATTTCAAACGCATTTTTCCCAACACGGCGTTTAGGTTGATGGACCGTGGTTAGTGGCGGAGAAAAATATTCGGCTAACTCAATATTATCATAACCAATGACTGACATATCGTCTGGTACGCGTATGCCACGTTGCTGTAAACGGCTGATCAGACCTAATGCCATGGTATCATTAAAGCAGAATACCGCGCTCGGGCGTGTATCCATAGCAATGATTTTATCCGCGGCTAGAACGGCAGTATCGCATTCGAAATTGCCTTCTAAAATCCAATCTTCTTTTACCGTTAGGTTGGCTTCTGCCATGGCACGCCGAAAGCCTGCGATACGTTCTTGACAGGCGGCTTTAACAAAGTGACCACTTAGACAAGCAATTTCAGTGTGCCCATTTTCGATCAAATATTTCGTTGCTAGATAACCCCCTTCTTCAGAGTTATCAATGATCTTATCGGCTTGTGATGTTTGCGGGCCCCAATCCATAATAACTTTAGGGATCGAGGGATGACTCTCTAACATCTCAAGTAACTCTTCCGTTAAATCGGAGCACATGACCAACATACCGTCGACCCGCTTTTCAGCAAGCATACGAATATAGTCACGTTGTTTCTCGTAGATACCACCAGTATTGCAGAGGATCAGTGTATAGCCTTGGCGATAGCAATAGCTTTCAACACCATCGATCACTTCAGAAAAGAATAGATTGGTGGATTGAGTCACCAACATACCGATCGTACGCGTGGTGTTACATTTTAAGCTGCGTGCGACGGCGCTTGGTGCATAATTCAGCTGTTTAACCGCGTCCAAGACTTTTTCTTGAGTGGTTTCTGCCACAAAACGTGTTTTATTGATGACATGAGATACGGTTGTTGTCGATACGCCTGCTAGGCGTGCAACGTCTTTAATCGTAGCCATAAAATTATCCTGTCGGTGACTGCTCGGAGTTAGGTAACTAGAGCAGTAGTTATGTCCCGAAAGTGCAATCGCCCTGTTAGGAGATCGTGATAGGAGAGAGGTTTGTTTTAAGCACTGTCGATGCTGCCTTTTTACAACGTCTCATTCTTCGGGTATAGGCTAACGTCAGCCTAAAAGTAATAAAAACACAAAAACCGCTGTTAAATAGCGGCCTATTGGTTACATTTAATCTTGTTAATAACCAGCAAGATTCTAGACTGCAACGCAGTAACTCGCAATCAAATTCGGCCCATAATCCTTCCAATTGATGTTAAATGTGCACAATGTTTATCAAGTTGTGCACCAAACCACTTTTTCGACGATGCCGCTTATAACAAGAATATCAATCACCCTCTACGGCAGGCGATGATTCATTCAATTTGGGTTCATGGCTCACCCAATCGCGCATGGCTTGCCATATTAGCCCCATGGTTTCATACCAATACCGCTCAGTTTGTTCTAAATAGAGCGCTCTCGGAATATATTTATCCCAAGCTTGGCTGATATTCGTTTGGGCAAGATAATTTGTCGGCGCAGGGATAGGCGTTAGCCCTGCAGATTGAAATTCATTCATTGCACGGGGCATGTGGCTGGCCGAGGTGACCAGAACCAGAGTGCGCTGCTGAACAAAAGCGGCCGCTTGTCTTGCTTCTTCCCACGTATCTTGCGCCGTCTCAAGCAAAATAATGTCTGATTTTGCGACACCAAGCGCAAGCGCCACTTTAGCCAGCATGCGTGCATGACTCATTTCACTCCCCCCTGCATAACCCGATAGGATCAGTTTTGCGCCAGGGTACATCCGCATTACTCGAATTCCTTCGCTAAGACGCATTAACGCGGCTCGGGTAAGTTCAGAGGTTGGTGGGATGCTATCATCGACGACATGGCCATTACCTAAAACCATAACATAATCGATAGTACCCTCAATGGGTAAAAAAGCGCTGTACTGACGCTCTAAAGGCATTAATAAGCGACTGGATACTGGTTGAAAAGAAATAACCAATAAACTAGACAAACAAAATAGAACCACTAAGCAGCCAGTCTTTCGCTTTGCGGTAAACATAATCAGCATCAAGCCGATAAAACCAATCATCAGCAGTGCTGGTAATGGCATCAGTAGAGAAGAAACGATTTTTTTCAGCTCAAACATAGATTAAATAGTCCGAAAAAACAGCACTTGATAATAAAATCAGCGAAAGGTCCTTTATTCCTGCCATTCCTATGACAGAATAGCAGCACGATTTATTATCATAACTCAAGCCACTGTGACTGAAGATCGCAATTTCGACGATATTGCCCACAAATTTGCAAAAAATATTTACGGCTCTGACAAAGGCGAGATTCGTCAAGTCATTGTTTGGGATGATCTCAAGCAAATTTTGACCCATTTTAACGGTCAGACAACGCCCCTGCATATTTTGGATGCGGGAGGGGGCTTGGCGCAAATGTCGCAAAAACTCGCCATGCTTGGCCATCAAATCACCTTGTGTGACCTCTCGCAAGAGATGCTCGATTTAGCCAAACAAGAGGTGACCGACCATGGATTACTGGAGAGATTTCGCTTTGTGCATTCTCCCGTACAATCTGTGCAGCAACATTTGACTGAGCCCGTTGACATCATCTTATTTCATGCGGTGATGGAGTGGTTGACGGAACCACAAGAGGCTTTACAGCAACTGTTAACACTGGTGCGTCCGGGCGGTATTGTTTCGGTGATGTTTTACAACCAACATGGCTTAGTTTATAAAAATGCGGTATGTGGCAATATTCCGCATATTTTAAATGGCATGCCACATCGTAAACGATTTAAATTACAGCCACAAAAAGGGCTGCTCCCTGCTGATGTGTATCAGTGGATTGAACATGCTGGATGTCAAATTATGGGTAAGTCAGGCATTCGTTGCTTTAGCGATTATATCGGCAATATGACCAATATGGGCGAGTTTGAGTTTGCAGACCTTTTGGCATTGGAGCAACAATTTTGCCGCCAAGAGCCTTATCTATCTTTAGGACGCTACATCCATGTTTGGGCTAGGAAACAACCACAGGAAGAACAATGAGTGATATGACTCACAATGCGACTGAACAACCGATTGATGAACTCGTCAGTTGGGTGAAGCAGCACGATTTTTCTTTGAACTTACCTGCTGAACGGCTGGCGTTTTTGATAGCGATTGCGGTATTGAGCCATGAAAAATTCGATGAAGAATTAGGGGAGGGGGAATTGCATGATGCGTTTGCGATTGTTAGCCGCCTATTTACTGAAACGGGTGATGTCTCTGCATTTCGGGCTAATAACGCCATTAATGAGCTCGTCAAACAGCGTTTGCTGAGTCGTTTTACTAGTGAGGTCACCGATGGCGCGAGCATTTATCGCTTGTCGCCTTTGGCGATTGGCATTACCGATTATTATGTTCGTCATCGTCAGTTTTCGAAATTAAAACTCTCTATTCAACTTTCCTTGTTAGCGGATGAAATGGCTAAAGCCGCCAACTCCGCTCAGCAAGGGGGGACACCTGCGCATTGGAAAAAGAATGTTTACGGGGTATTAAAATACTCGGTGAGTGAAATCTTTGATCGCATCGATCTCAACCAACGCGTTTTAGACGAGCAGCAGCAATCCGTGAAACAACAAATTGCCGATCTATTGAATAAAGATTGGCGAGAAGCGATTCATAACTGTGAAAGTTTATTGTCTGAAACCTCATCGACGTTACGAGAGCTGCAAGATACGCTTCAAGCCGCAGGCGACGAATTACAAACTCAAATTCTTGATATTCAAGAGATTGTTTACGGCGATCCAGAATTAGAGTTTATCGATGAAGTGCTGTTTGTGCTGCAAATGAAATTAGACCGAATCATCAGTTGGGGACAACAAGCGATCGATTTATGGATTGGTTATGACCGCCATGTGCATAAGTTCATTCGCACGGCGATAGATATGGATCAAAATCGCGCTTTCAGCCAACGTTTACGCCAGTCGCTGCACGATTACTTTTCTCAACCTTGGCTACTCACTTATGCCGAGGCCGAGCGTTTGTCTGATTTACGCGATGAAACTCTGATGTTACGAGATGAAGAAGTGACCGGCCACATTCCCCCTGCTGTCGAATATGAAACGTTTCAAAAGGTTCACGATGAGCTTGCGGAGCGTATCGCTGGGATGCTTCAGAGCCATAAACAACAGGGCCAACCGATCAACCTTGGTCATGTGCTGCGTGATTATCTTGCCGCACACCCAAGAACTCATCATTTCGATCTAGCCCGTATTGTTGTCGACCAAGCCGTTCGCTTGGGTTATTCACAATCCGACTACCAAGCCATTCAACCTGATTGGCAAGCGATTAACCAATTTGGTGCAAAGGTACAAGCTAATGTCATTGACCGATATTAACCACTATATGCCAGAGAATCTGGCTAAAGCGATTGTTAACCCGCTTTTTCCGGCTTTAGACAGCCAATTACGCGCAGGGCGCCATGTGTCCAGCGATGATTTAGATAACCATGCGTTTCTCAGTGATTTTGAGCCAGAGTTAGCACTTTTTTATCAGCGCTATAATACTGAGTTAGTTCGTGCGCCCGAGGGCTTTTTTTACTTACGTCCACGCTCTACCTCATTGATCAATCGCAGTGTTTTGTCTGAATTAGATATGCTGGTTGGTAAGGTGCTGTGCTTCTTATATCTAAGCCCAGAGCGTCTTGCCCATGAAGGTTTATTTACGTATCAAGAACTCTATGAAGAGTTATTGAGTTTGACCGATGAGAAGAAATTGATGAAGCTTGCGACCAATCGTGCGCAAGGTTCAGATTTGGATAAAGAGAAACTGTTTGAAAAAGTCCGCACTTCGTTACGTCGTTTACGCCGCCTAGGGATGATTATCCACCTTGGCGAAACCACCAAATTTAGAATTACCGAAGCGGTATTTCGTTTTGGAGCCGATGTGCGTATTGGCGATGATTTACGTCAGGCGCAATTGCGTTTGATACGAGATGGTGAAGCCGTTGTTCATAGTCAAGAGCCTAGTCAGCAAAGCTTATTGGATACGGTATCTGCTGACGAACAACATGAAGATCAACCGACATTATGGGAAGATGAAGCATGATTGAAAGAGGTAAGTATCAATCGCTGACCATGATCAATTGGAACGGCTTTTTCGCACGTACTTTTGATATTGATAATTTGGTGACGACGTTATCTGGCGGCAATGGGGCGGGTAAATCAACCACGATGGCGGCGTTTATCACCGCATTAATTCCCGATCAAAGTTTACTGCATTTTCGAAATACCACAGAAGCGGGCAGCGCTCAAGCCTCTCGCGATAAAGGCCTGTACGGTAAATTACAACCTGGCGCCTGCTATGCGGCATTGGATGTGGTCAATTCTCGCCATCAACGCTTACTGTTTGCAGTAAAACTTCAACAAGTTGCCGGCCGTGATAAAAAAGTCGATATTAAACCTTTTGTGATCCAGGGTTTACCTAGCCATATCAAACCGACGGATATTTTGATTGAAAGTGTTTCTGATCAACACGCTCGAGTGAGACAGCTCAATGAAGTCAAAGATGCCGTTCATGCTATTGAAGGTGCGCATTTTAAATCGTTCAGTTCTATCGTCGATTATCATAGCCACATGTTTGAATTTGGTGTGGTACCGAAAAAGCTGCGTAATAGCAGCGACCGATCAAAGTTTTATCGCCTCATTGAAGCGTCTTTGTACGGCGGTATTTCCAGCGCGATTACCCGTTCATTACGCGATTACTTACTGCCACAAAATGGTGGGGTGAAAAAAGCGTTTCAAGATATGGAGTCAGCGCTGCGAGAAAACCGCATGACGTTGGAAGCGATTAAAAACACCCAAGCCGATCGTGATCTGTTCAAACATTTAATCACCGAATCGACCCAATATGTTGCCGCAGACTACATGCGTCACGCCAATGAACGTCGCAGTAAAGTGCAGCAAACGTTGACGTTACGCCAAGAGTTATTCAGCGCTCGAGATACGCTTCTGGAACACAATCGGCTATTGAATCAAGTGCACGAAGAGCTGGAAACGCTGCTTGAACAAGAAGCTGCGCTGGAACAGGATCATCAAAGTGCAGCCGATCATCTGCAGTTAGTACAAAATGCCCTTCGTCAGCAAGAAAAAATCGCCCGTTATCAAGACGATCTTGAAGAGTTGAGTCTGCGTCTTGAAGAGCAGCTAATGGTGGTTGAAGAAGCGCAAGAGCGCTTAGTGATGGTTGAAGACCAAGCCACTGCGGCTGAAGAGGAAGTCGATAGTCTGAAAACTCAGCTTGCAGATTATCAGCAAGCGTTGGACATTCAGCAAACGCGAGCTTTGCAGTATCAACAAGCAATGCAAGCCTTGGCAAAAGCACGTCAGCAGCTCGCTGATGATAGCTTGACGGCAGAAAGTGCTCAGACGGTGATGATTGAGCTGAGCGCACGCCAAGAGTCAACCACCCACGAATTACTGGCAGTTAAACATAAGCTCGATATGTCTTCGGCCGCTTCCGCGCGGTTTAACGAAGCCTTGCATTTAGTGAGCCGCGTTTTAGGTGAGGTCACTCGTAGCCAAGCGGCAGAGCATGCAAACCAATTACTCGCTCAAGCACAGCAAGCACAGCAACTCGTACAGAATGAAGCGCTTTGGTATGAACAGCAGCGCGATTTACAGCACCGTATCGAACAGCAACAATCTGTGCGTCAATCGGTGACTGATTATCACCAGCAATTTCAGGTGATGATTGATGATCCATCCCAATTGCAGCAAGAACGCGAGAAGCATCTCGCTCTGTTAGAAGAGCTTGATGAGGCACAAGAAGTGCTACGCGATCAGCGTAGTCAACAGCGTGGTCTTGAACAAGAACAACGCAATGCTATCAAACAGTTGGAGCTAAAAGCGCCAGCTTGGCATCAAGCGATAGAAGCATTGCAGCTATTGCGTGAGCAAAGTGGGGCGGGTTTAGACAGTCGACAGTCGGTAATGACTGAGATGCAAAGCATTTTAGAGCGTGAAAAACACCAATCGGCTCAGAAAGATGCGTTAGCTCAACGTCGTGAGCAATTAGAGAAAGATATCGAACGCTTGGCTTCACCGGGCGGATCGAATGATCCTCGCCTTAAAGGCCTTGCCGATACCCTTGGTGGCGTTCTACTTTCTGAAATTTATGATGACATAACGTTAGAAGATGCGCCGTACTTCAGTGCTATGTACGGTCCGGCTCGTCACGCGATTGTGGTCTCTGATCTTTCAGGCATCAAAGAAAAACTGGTCGAGTTAGACGACTGTCCAGAAGATCTTTATCTGATTGAGGGCGATATTGATGCGTTCGATGATAGCTCATTTAACGCCGCAGAATTAGAAGGTGCGGTCTGTGTTCAGCTCAATCAGCGTCAAATGCGCTATTCCCGTTTTCCAAAAATCCCACTGTTTGGGCGTGCAGCTCGTGAGCAACGTTTAGAGCTACTGCGCGATGAGCGTGATGAAGTCGTCGAAGCGCATGCTAAGGCCGCGTTTGATTCACAAAAGTTACAGCGCTTATACCGCAGTTTTAATGATTTTGTTGCTCAGCATTTACAGGTGGCGTTTGAGCCGGATCCTGAACAAGCACTCAGTCAAGCTCGTGACGCACTCAATCATCTTGCTCGCCAGTTAGTCGAGTTAGAGCATCAACAACAGCAACAAACCAGTCGACGTCAACTGAGTAAACAGGCATTAGCACTATTAGAGAATATTGCGCCTCATTTACGCTTGTTGTCTGAATCTGGATTAACCCAACGAGCCGCAGATATTGACGCCAAGTTAGCTCAGTTAGTGGAAGCGAAAGCTTGGCTTCATGCTCATGGTAAAACGGTTGAACAACTGGCGCCGATTGCTTCAGCGTTAGAGGTTGATCCTGAGCAGTTTGAAGTCTTAGAACAGCAATATCTTGCTGCGGATCGCGGACTGCAACAACTCAAAACACAAATTTTTGCCCTCGCTGATTTGGTTGAACGTCGCCACCACTTTGCTTACGCAGATTCGGTGGATCTTCTCAATCAAAGTAGCGAACTCAGTGAGCAGTTAAAAGCTAAGTTAGTTCAAGCTGAGAGCCTGCGTCAGCGTACTCGCGAAGAGTTAAAACAAGCGCAAGCGCAATTCAATCAGTACAACCAAGTGTTGGCATCGTTGAAAAGTGCTCATCAGGCTAAATTGGAAACAATGCAAGAGTTTAAGCAAGAGCTACAGGAGTTTGGCGTACATCCAGATGAAAACGCATTATTCAGAGCTCAGCAGCGCCGTGATGAGCTGCATGAACGTTTGCACAGCTCTCGTAGCCGTAAGAGTCACTATGAGCGGACAATCACCTCAACCGAAATTGAGATGAAATCGCTTGCCAAGCGATTGAAAAAATTAGAAAAAGAGTATCAAGATTTACGTACTTTCGTTGTTAATGCCAAAGCTGGGTGGTGTGCGGTTCTTCGTTTAGCCCGCCAAAATGATGTTGAACGTCGTTTGCATAAACGTGAATTGGCTTATTTATCGGCTGATGAGTTACGCTCCATGTCGGATAAATCACTCGGGGCGCTACGTCTTGCCGTGGCGAATAATGAGGCGCTGCGTGATGCGCTACGTCTCTCGGAGGATAATGCGTACTCTGAGCGTAAGGTACTGTTTTACATTGCGGTTTATCAGCACTTACGTGAGCGCATTCGACAAGATATTATTCGTACCGATGACCCTGTTGAAGCGATTGAAGAGATGGAAGTCGAGCTAGCTCGCCTAACAGAAGAGCTGACTCAGCGGGAAAACCGCTTAGCGATCAGCTCAGATTCGGTGGCGAGCATTATTCGTAAAACCATTCAACGTGAACAAAACCGTATTCGCATGCTCAACCAAGGGCTTTCGAATATTGCTTTTGGGCAAGTGAATGGTGTGCGTTTAAATGTCAAAGTTCGTGAAAGCCATGAAGTTCTGCTCAGTGGTTTAGCCGAGCAGCAGGCTCAACATAAAGATCTGTTTGAAAGCTCACGTTATACCTTCTCAGAAGCGATGGCGAAGCTATTCCAACGAGTGAATCCCCATATCGATATGGGGCAGCGTTCACCACAAATATTGGGTGAAGAGCTACTCGATTATCGTAACTATCTTGAGTTGAGTGTTGAAGTTAATCGTGGTTCAGATGGATGGTTACAAGCCGAATCGGGCGCATTGTCAACGGGTGAAGCCATTGGTACTGGCCAATCTATCTTACTGATGGTCGTACAGAGCTGGGAAGAAGAGTCTCGTCGTCTACGCAGTAAAGATATTATCCCATGCCGTTTATTGTTCTTAGATGAGGCAGCACGTTTAGATGCTAAATCAATAGCAACGCTATTTGAACTGTGTGAACGTTTGGATATGCAATTATTGATTGCGGCTCCAGAAAATATCAGCCCAGAAAGAGGGACCACCTATAAACTGGTGCGTAAGGTATTTAAAGATCATGAACACGTGCATGTGGTCGGACTGCGTGGTTTTACTAGTGAAAAACCAAAAAATGAATCTTTGCCACTGGCCGATGCTGTCAGCTAAGCTGAGTCACTTGTAAATAAAAAGCGCCTTGATGATAAGGCGCTTTTTTTTATGATCATTGTTGTCTTCACTGAACGGGTATTGATGTGAGAGGACATTAAAGTTTGAAACCTTTCTACTTCCGAAGCTCGCTTCCATCGTGGTTACAGCGACCAAATGTAACAATAAAGATTGAAACTTAGACTCAATCAACGTGGTTATCCCAAGAAAAAGTGTGATTACAAAGTTTGTGATCACAGTATGATTATAAAGTTCGAAACTCATTTTTGGACAAAAGTGTTTCAGCCAGAATGGGCTGAAACCTTAAAGCTTTAAACATTTGAATGCGAATATGCCAACTCTGAAAATTGAATAATGTGGACAAAGAACATTCCTTTAGTCCACAGTTTTGGTATAGTAGAGAACTTATGTTAATTATTGAAATTCATAGCCAAATACTCAGCTAAATTTCTTCACTTAACCATGTCGCATACTGCTTGGTATAGTAGCTGACAATTAAATCTGCTCCAGCTCGTTTTAGCCCAATAAAAGTTTCGTTCACCACTGACTTTTCATCGAGAGCACCAGCCAGAGCCGCAAATTTAATACTCGCATACTCTCCACCTACTTGATAAGCAGCTAACGGTAAATGAGTCTCTTGTCTTAAGCGGGAAAGCACATCTAGATAAGGTGTACCTGGTTTGACCATAAGAATATCAGCACCTTCAGCTTCATCAAGAGAAGCTTCGAGTAAAGCTTGTCGACCGTTGGCATAGTCAAGTTGATAGCCTTTCCTATCACCATTGAGTCCACAATCTACTGCCGTCCTAAATGGCCCGTAAAAGGAAGAAGCAAACTTTACTGAATGTGCCAAAATTGCCACGTCATGATAACCGACGGCATCAAGGCCCAGACGAATCTCTTTTACTTGACCATCCATCATTGATGAAGGAGCTAACATATCAGCACCCGCTTGAGCTGCTGTTAAAGATTGCTTAACCAAGTTTTCAACCGTAAGGTCGTTACACACGTTATTATTTTTTATTACTCCACAATGCCCATGAACAGTATATTCACAGAAACAGATATCTGGAATGACCATCATATCTGGTACAGCAGACTTTATTATTTTAATCATACGTGCAAGTAAACCATGATCATTCCATGTGTCGCTTCCTTGCGCATCTTTAGTATGAGATATTCCAAAAGGCATCACATAGCGTATACCTAAAGCATGAAGTTCTCGAACCTCATCCGCTAAATGACACTCTGGGATTCTGCTTATGCCAGGTAGAGTAGAAATTGGCACTGGTTGCTCTATATGTTCCTCGACAAATATAGGATGAATTAAATCACCTAGTTGTACATGATTTTCTCTTAATAAATCTCGCATAGCTTCGGAACTTCGGAGGCGTCTTAGACGTCGTGATGGGGCAGTGTTCAAAATACCATATCCTAATTTAAGTGACTCAATGTAAAGGTTTGTTAGTCAGCACTTATGATTTCTCTTTAGTAACAAATCACTTTTTGATTTAAAAAAACATTTTTTTACTCTGCTCTTCAATACAAAACTAGTCAATAGTTATGTCAGAAATGAGGTGGCAGCCCACAACGCAATACTTTTCTGTATTCAGGCTTCGTATAACTTTTAGTATGGAAATATATGTCTTCAAAATTTAAAAGAGTATTTGCACTAAACGATTTCGGGGCAAATCTGCGTTACGGTCATTGCCCTTCAGTATGGTTCTGGATAAAACCTTGTCAGAGTACAAGGTAAACTACGACAAAAAATCATCGAAAAGTTTCGAACTTTATTGTCAAGCTGCAAACTTAGTTGTCCACCGTCAATTGAATGGCGGTAATCACCATCTAATGAGTATTACCCGTTTTTTAGCCCAAATTGTTTCGCGGCATAAGCCACTCGCTCGGCTGGTGTTGGATAAATCAGTGGTGATCCGATGCTTTCAATATGCTGTAACCTTGGTAGTAAGCCAGCACCATTAGCGGTTTGAATCGCTAATCCTGGACGAGCATTGAGCTCAAGCACCATCGGACCTTCTTCTTTATCAAGGACCATATCAGTTCCAATATAACCTAAACCGGTCATTTCCCATGCACTGGCCGCTAAGGTTAATAAGCGTTCCCAATGCGGTACCGTAAGCTCAGATAATGATCTTCCGGTATCGGGATGATGGGTCACTGGGCGATTGAACTGTACAGCACGTACCGCTTTACCCGATCCGAGGTCAACGCCCACTCCCACCGCTCCTTGGTGTAAGTTAGCTTTGCCATCTGAAGCAGAGGTAGAAAGCCGCATCATTGCCATTACTGGGTAGCCTTTAAAGACGATGATCCGTACATCGGGAACGCCTTCATAGCTGAAACCATCAAAGCAGTCATCAAATTTGATTAGGTTTTCGATCACGGCAACGTCATTTTTACCACCCAGCGAGAAGAGACCAGCTAAAGCGTTACTGACGTGTCGTTCCACATCTTCTTTATTAATGGTCGAGCCAGAGGGCTTGGTGTAAATGCCATCTTTGTGTGAGGTGATGACTAAGATACCTTTGCCGCCACTGCCTCGTGCCGGTTTGATAACAAAGCCCGGCCACTCTTTGACCATCTCGTGAATGCGCCTAACATCGCCTTGGTTGCTGATCACGCCAATCAGCTTTGGCACCGTACAACCTGCGCGTTGAGCAATCAGTTTTGTTTGCAGCTTATCGTCAACCAGAGGGTATTTGGAGCGATCATTATAGCGACCAATATAGCTATGATTACGCTTATTCATACCCATGATCCCCTTACGGCGTAGCTTGAAAGGGGAGGTGTATTCAGAAAGAGAAAAAAACATATTAATCTCCGTCTACCAAGGGTTTAAAGCGACGCAGTTCGGTTAAGCGATAACCAGTATACGTTCCCAATAATAAAATGCCTGCTAAGACAATTAACTGTAATCCAATAAAGTTGAAAGTTAAGTGCTGTACATAAGGGTTAGTCATGGCTAAGTAAATCAGCACGGCAGTCAATAACGAGCCACCACCTTGCAGAATCACTTCTTTAGCGCCTTCCTCTTCCCAAAGGATAGACATTCGTTCAATGGTCCAAGATAAGATGATCATTGGGAAGAACGTAATCGTTAAGCCTTCGGTCAGGCCGATTTTGAATGCGACGACAGTAAACATTGAAATGATTAAAATCACCGAGATAATCACCGCCGATATTCGGGCGACCAGCAATAAGTTTAACTTAGAGAGATAGCTACGAATGATTAAGCCTGTGCCGACAATCAATAAAAACCCGATGATCCCCGTGGTTAATTGGGTCTGGACAAACGCGACGGCAATCAAAACGGGCATAAAAGTTCCCGAGGTTTTTAAACCAATGATCACACGTAAAAATACCACAATCAGTGCGCCGATAGGGATCAGCATAATATTTTTAAACATCGCTTGTTCTTCAAGCGGTAAGCTATGAATGGATAGGTTTAATAATCCATCGGCACTGACTTTACTATTGGTGGCTTGTTGAGGAGAGACATCTTGCGCAATCATCGTGAAATGCACTTGGCTGTTTTGTCCACCCATCACATCAAGTAAAGAAACATTCGATTCATCCCACACCAACAAATTCGGTTGAGTCGGTTGAGTGCCAGTTTCTGGATTAAACAGCACCCATTTACTGCCGTCCCAGACTTGATTCATATGTTGGATCGATTGACGCCGACGTCCGTCTTCTAGGCGAATGACGCCAACCACTTTATTAGGAATTTGTGCATACGAAAGGAGTTTTTGCGCCGCGTCGACTTTACTCATTTTATTGAGCAGCAATGCGGCGTTTTGATTTTCTGCTTCGTTGAGCGCTTTAATCAGTTCGCGAGTAAAGGTAACGTCATCCGCTGAACGACGGTTAGCCTGCTCAATAAGCGCGATGGCTGAGGTTTCATCTGGACCGTCAAATGTGGGTTTAACCATCGGTGCGCTTGGCGGGAGAGGAATCGCGTTCGCTTGTGGATCCACCAAGAACTGAGTTTTGTAATAAATGGTCTGTGGACCTTTGGCCTGACGAATGGTCCACTCTGCACGTCGGCCACTTTCTGTAGTGACATAAGAGATACCGTAACCCGGAGAAGAGGCATTCTCTCCAATCAACGTAAAGCCATCTTGGGTATGAGGAGCGGCGAGAGAGACTTTGACTTCCCGACCTTGCGCGTTAAATTCAATTCGCGCTTCAATGTCCCAGACTTGGCGAGTTTCACCGGGTGTCCATGGTACACCATAGCTTTGATGACGCATGACACTTAAAGTAATCCCCACCACAATTAACAACAATATGGATAGATAAAACGGAATTCGTGACGTCATAATGGGCCTTATTTTACTTTAGTTTCTGTCTGAATGTATTGACGGCTTACATCCACCACGGCGATATCGCGAATAAATTCCCGACCTAATAAAATAGGATGGGTCATTTGTGAACGATCAGCGAGGGTAAATTGAGATTTTTGATGAATAGGCCCCAATTTCACCCATAATTCGACCACAGCACGACGCTCTGTTTGCTCGTTGGTCGCTTGACGAATACGAACATAACGGAGAATAGGCGCTTCTATCCAATTGCTATCGTCTTTGACGCTATTATCACCGGTGAGGTGAAAACGTACCCAATTCTTGCCATTGCGTTCAAACTCTTCAACGTCGACGGCATTCAGTGAAGAAGTCGCTGCGCCAGTATCAATTCGAGCATCAAACGATTGTTTAATACTGTCGATGGTCACGCGTTCGATTTCACCTAATACCAGATCCTGACGAGGGATAGTTTGAGTGGCATTGACCGTGGCGAGGGAATCAGCGGATGGTGATGGTTCACTGATGATGATCGGTCGGTTGGCGAGGTCTTTTAACTCGTACATTTCATTCTGTAAGCTAGAGACTTTACCTTCAAGGCTATCGATATAATCCATCTGATTGCTGATATGGAGTTCTAAATTAACGATTTTATTAGCAATGTTTGACTCAGATTGGTGAAGTGCGGCCAGCGTAGCCTGATGATATTCATCCCCCTTTAATAGTGTGCAGCCTGAGAGTAGGCTCAGTGCAACGATGGGAGCTATTCGCTTAAACATTGGCAACCTTATTGTTATGTGATGGTTTCATTCGTTATACCCTCGATGACTTAAAGGACGATCGGTGACTTTAAGTCATCGATCAGCGCCCGAGGGCGCTAATCTCATCCGTTAGGGTAGACGTATCCGTAGCCTGACGAGTTAAGGCTGTGTCAATTATGGTTTCTGAGCAATTAAAATTGCTCGACGTGGCGCTGGATAACCTTCCACGGTTTTACTTGGATCGTTATTATCAAGGTAATCGGGGAGCGAATTATGAGTCATCCACTCGGTACTGCGTTGCTCATCTTGTGAGGTAATGTTCTCGTCGACAATCCGTACATCCACAAATCCGACTTTTTCTAGCCAGCCTTTTAATGCCAGCGCTGATGGGAAAAAGTACACATTTCGCATCTGGGCATAGCGGTCAAAAGGCACAAGAACCGCATTTTCATCCCCTTCAATCACCAGAGTCTCTAAGACCAATTCACCCCCACTAACCAGTTGATTTTTTAATTGGATGAGGTGATCTAATGGTGAGCGACGATGATACAATACTCCCATACTAAATACAGTATCAAATGCTTGTAATTCAGGGAGTTGTTCAATACCAAGCGGGACTAAATGGATACGTTGATCGTTATCCATCAATTTTCGAACGGCTTCAAATTGGATTAAAAACAGTTCAGATGGATCGATACCCATCACCTGATACGCTCCTTCGCCGAGCATACGCCACATATGGTAACCATTACCACAGCCGACATCCAATATTGAACGCCCCTGAAGGGGTGAAATGTGAGGTAGAAGACGATCCCATTTCCAGTCGCTGCGCCACTCGGTATCGATATGAATGCCATGCAGTTGATAAGGACCTTTGCGCCATGGATGGAGCGTTTTTAATAGACTGGTTAGTTTTTTTTGCTCACCTTCAGGCAAGGGGTGTGTATTGCTCACCGACACCGACTCTTTTAAGTCAATATGATCAGGACTGGCATCCGAGATTTTTTTTAAGGCGCGTAGCCAGCGTTCCATATCCCCATGAGGTTTCGCCTGCCATTCAGCAAGCTGCTTGGGTAACACTTCTAACCAAGGCTGTAAGCGGGTGTCTTGCGCAATGCGCTGATAAAGTGGACCAAAATTAAACATAATCGTCTATTCCTAACTAGTACAAACCCACGATGGTAGAGAACCCATATCTACCTTGCAGGAAAAAAGCGTGGTTATTATTTGAGGTAATCATGCCAAGTCAGCACACGATGGGATTATTTGATGGCGAACATCGACCCAAAATTAAAGCATTGGAACCACATTTCGTAGCTCGAAAAGCCTAAGGCTTTGAAGCGTGCTTTGTGGGCTTCTATTGAGTCTGGGCGCATCACATTTTCAATTGCACTGCGCTTTTGGCTAATCTCTAATTCGCTATAGCCATTAGCACGTTTAAAGTCATGATGTAAATCGATCAGCAGCTCGTGAGCCGTTTGATTAGGGAAAATAAACTTTTCAGAAATAATCAATATTCCGCCACTACGTAATCCAGCATAAATATTTTCCAGTAGGCGATAACGATCGTCAGGGGACAAAAATTGCAGTGTGAAGTTAAGCACCACCACAGAGGCATTGTCGATCTGAATATCACGAATGTCCGCTTCGATAATCTCGACTGGCGTATCAGAACGGTAAGCATTCACGTGCAATTTACACCGTTCTACCATCGCCGATGAGTTATCGACGCCGATAATTTTGCACCCTTCTTGTTGAATATGACGACGCATGGATAAAGTGGCAGCGCCTAATGAACAGCCAAGATCATACAAATTAGAGTGTGGCTTAGCAAAACGTTCGGCGAGCATGCCAATCGCGGAAATAATATTACTGTAGCCCGGAACGGAACGCTGAATCATATCGGGGAACACTTCAACCACTCGCTCATCGAAGGTAAAATCACCGATTTTATCGATAGGAGCGGAGAATATGGTGTCTTTGTTGGCCATGAGTAACCCTTATACACACTTGATTTTACCTGTCCTTTTATCATCACGACGCGAATAGAAATGAGCGCTCGCTAACATCGAGGAATAAAATGACGGGTTAGATAAAAAAGTGCCGTATTTTATGAAAAATTTACTGGTCTGTCATTATATACCCAGAGCTAGTGACAAAACATCGTCAAAATATCGACATTTGTTGACTGTTTTGGGCCGGAAATGGAGCTAAATCGGGTAACGTTGTTTGTTTGGCGATTCCATCGGCAATAAGCGCAAGTTGGACGCTGGTTTGTAATTGCCGATACAAATCAACCGCGAGTTCTGGGGCATAAAAGTTATCCGGCGTATGAATCATCAGATAGGGTTGTTTTCCGGCGGCGATCCATTGGGGTAACTTTTGTAGCCAAGGATTAAAAAAAGCATCATTCGCGGTTAAATCAGGATGGCCGATAAAGCGAATCATGGGGTTATCGGCAGTGGCTAATGCGTGGACGGGCACTTTCGGCTTTTTCTTTTGTGCATCAATAATGGTTTCGTTGCTTGGCTCGGCGGCAAAAACAGGGCGGCTATCCATGATAATTCGATTGATCCCCTCTTCAATCAGCCATTGGTTAAAACGGCGCTCTTCTTCACCTTTAGCAAAATAGTCACGATGGCGCACTTCTACCGCTAATGGGAAATCTTTGGGGAAATAGCGGCAAAATTTTTGTAAATGACTCAACTGAGCGGTACTAAACGAAGCCGGCAGTTGTATGGTCCATAAACCAATTCGTTGATGCAGTGGAGCCATTAATTGTAAAAACTGTTTGAGTTCACCTTGGCATCCAACCAACTGATGTTGGTGGGTAATACTTTTCGGTAGCTTAAATGTGAAACGGAAATGGTCATGGGTTGCGGCTCGCCAATTATTCACCGTTTGTGGCGAGGGCGACGCATAAAACGTCGTATTGCCTTCGACGGTGTGAAAAACGGTTGCGTAGTGCGCTAAACGATCGGCCGCTGAACTACCCGAAGGATAAAAGCGCCTTTGCCAGCCGGTATGTGACCATAGGGTCAGTCCTAGACGTAGTGGTAAGTTTGTCATCGTCACGGTTTATTTGCTTCTTACTTCAAGTGGTTTGGTCATTGCTGCGATGATGAGTTTTTTCTTGTTGGTAAGCATGAGTTCTTTGAAGAATACGTTATTTTAACGTTATAATCAGCGCCAATTTTATTACTGTTGATGCTTTGTACATATTTTGCTGAATTATTGTACGGAAAAGGCAGGGCAGAAGAAAACACAGCAAAATTGTATTCTGGAAGGTCGATTTTCAACTTTTTTCAGCGTATAAATGGAATCATGCGCCGTAGCTAACATTATCTGCGGCTAGGAATAAGATGAATTAAATAGAGGTTGGGAATTTCATTATGCGTAGCCATTATTGTGGTCACCTGAACAAGTCCCTTGTTGGACAAACAGTAGAACTTTGCGGTTGGGTTAACCGCCGTCGTGATTTAGGCGGTCTGATTTTTATTGATATGCGAGATCGTGAAGGTATCGTTCAGGTTGTTGTCGACCCCGATATGGTGGATGTGTTTAACATTGCCAACCAAGTGCGTAATGAGTTCTGCATCAAGCTAACGGGTGAAGTCCGCGCTCGTCCAGACAGTCAAATCAATCAAGATATGGCAACGGGCGCAGTAGAAGTACTGGCTCAAGATTTGCAGATCATCAACCGTTCAGAAGCCTTACCTTTAGATTCCAACCAAAAGAACTCGGAAGAGCAGCGCCTAAAATACCGTTATTTAGATTTGCGCCGCCCAGAGATGAGCGATCGGATTAAGCTGCGAGCCAAAGCGTCAAGTTTTGTCCGTCGCTTCCTTGATACACATGGCTTCTTGGACATTGAAACACCGGTATTGACCAAAGCAACACCAGAAGGTGCGCGTGACTATCTCGTCCCAAGCCGAGTGCACAAAGGCAGTTTCTATGCTTTACCTCAGTCTCCTCAGTTATTCAAACAGTTACTGATGATGTCTGGCTTTGACCGCTATTATCAAATCGTTAAGTGTTTCCGTGATGAAGACTTACGTGCCGATCGCCAACCAGAATTTACTCAAATCGATATCGAAACCTCATTTATGACGGCGGATCAAGTTCGTGCGGTTACTGAGCAAATGATTCGTGAGATGTGGTTGGAGCTATTGGATGTTGATTTGGGTGAGTTCCCCGTCATGCCGTATAGCGAAGCGATTCGTCGTTTTGGTAGTGATAAACCTGATCTACGTAACCCAATGGAACTGGTTGATGTAGCGGATTTACTGAAAGAGGTCGATTTCAAAGTTTTCTCGGGTCCTGCCAATGATGAAAAAGGTCGTGTTGCTGCGCTTCGCGTTCCTGGTGGTGCAGCGCTATCGCGTAAGCAAATTGACGAATACACCGCGTTTGTCGCTATTTATGGCGCGAAAGGTTTAGCGTGGTTGAAAGTCAATGATCGCGCTGCTGGTTTGGAGGGTATCCAATCGCCAGTCGCTAAATTCCTAAATGCCGAGATTGTGCAAACAATTATTGAGCGTACTCAAGCAGAGAATGGCGACATCATTCTTTTTGGCGCTGATAATGCCAATGTTGTCGCGGAAGCGATGGGTGCTTTACGTCTTAAAGTAGGCAAAGATTTGGCCATCACCAACGGGGCAACTTGGGCACCATTGTGGGTTGTTGATTTCCCTATGTTTGAAACCGACAGCGAAGGCAATGTTGCGGCAATGCATCACCCATTCACTGCACCATTGAATATGACGGCAGAAGAATTAAAAGCCAGCCCAAGTAATGCGTTGTCTAATGCTTACGATATGGTGTTAAACGGCTATGAAGTCGGTGGTGGCTCTGTTCGTATTCATGATGCGACCATGCAATCAGCGGTATTTGATTTGCTGGGTATTGATGAGCATGAGCAACGTTTGAAGTTTGGCTTCTTGTTGGATGCACTAAAATACGGCACACCACCACACGCTGGCCTTGCGTTTGGTTTAGACCGTTTAGTGATGCTGTTGTGTGGAACGGAAAACATCCGCGATGTGATTGCTTTCCCGAAAACGACCGCAGCGGCTTGTTTATTGACGGATGCTCCAAGTGTCGCTAACCCAGCCGCTCTTGAAGAATTAGCGATTGCCGTGACGGCAGCTAAAGAAAAAGCACAGTAAACGATGGTTGTTTGATGATAAGAAGAGGGTGGCTTTGAGCCGCCCTTTTTTATCGTAGAAATGAACCGTTAAGCTCACGAACAAGCCTTATCGTTGCTAATAAGCATCCACATTTGATGAGGGTTTGCTACAATGGCGCGCTTTTTAGTTTTAATAGGAAACCTCCCCGTTGGCTCAGATGTATTTTTATTACTCCGCAATGAACGCGGGTAAATCAACCACCTTGCTGCAATCGTCGTTTAACTACCAAGAGCGGGGCATGACTCCGGTGATTTTTACTGCCGCGATTGATAACCGCTTTGGTGTTGGTAAGGTCAGCTCGCGTATTGGCCTTGAAGCGGATGCTCATCTGTTTGATGACACCACCGATTTATTGCACGCGATCACTCAATTAAATACCGAACAGAAACGCCATTGTGTACTGGTTGATGAATGCCAGTTTTTAACTCGCGAGCAAGTGTATCAGTTAACGGAAGTGGTCGATAAGTTAGATATTCCGGTACTTTGCTATGGTTTGCGTACCGACTTTTTGGGTGAGCTGTTTGAGGGAAGTAAATATCTGTTATCGTGGGCGGATAAATTGATTGAACTGAAAACCATTTGTCATTGTGGTCGCAAGGCGAATATGGTGATCCGTACCGATGAGCACGGTCAGGCTATTTGTGAAGGTGACCAAGTCGATATTGGTGGTAATGATCGCTACGTCTCGGTATGCCGTCAACATTATAAACAAGCGCTTGGGCGTTGAGTTCTGTTCGCGATATTCCTTGCCGTCAATCATCTCAGTAGACGAGGGGCAAGCCTTCATTTGCCCCTAATATACCCTTCCTACTTGAAGCTGCAGCGGTGTTGGCTACGTTCGTTCACCCCAATCACATAGTTTGCCTATGCTCATGGGGATTTACTCACTTGCCGCCTACCTGCAACTTCAACTCGTTTGGGTATAATGAATGTTTAAAACAACCGCTTAAGGGCTTGATAAGCTTGCTGTACTTCATCTGGGATCGATTGGGGAATCTGAAAACCCTGCGCAGGGTAATCCAACAAACGTTGAAAATCGTCCAGTAAGGCGTGGAGTACTACATCGAGCGTCAGGGATTCGGTCAAGTAATCAAAAAAATCTCCGCCAGAAGAGGTCACTTGCAAAGAAGTTAACGTTGCTGGCCACTGTTTAGTAAAGGTCGCGAAAGCGCGTCGCTCCATATATGGTTTATGCACAATCAGTAAACGTTGAGCCTGAATACCTTTCTCACTGAGCAATTGATGACTCAAACACACATTCTCACCACTATGGGTGGCTCGGGTTTCTAATAAGATCGCAGAACTGGGTAAGCCGCACTCTTTAGCGACCATCGCGAATGTTTCAGCTTCACTGTACTCAAATAAATCTTCCGTAAAGCGCCCTTTATCCCCAGAAAAAAGCACCCACGGTGCTAGTCCTCTTTGGTATAAATCCGCGGCCACTTCGGCAACGCGTATATCATTACTACCAGGGACAACGATCACATCAGCAGGTTTTAACTCGTGTCCCATTTGCATAAACTGCCACAGAGTTTCTAAATGTTGATAAAGACGTTTACTCATAACCGTGCAGCGCCTCTAATGTATTAGCGTAGTGAAAATGAAATCCCATCGTGATCAGCTTATCACTGACAATTCGTTTATCGGGTAAATGAACAATCGGTGGTAAAGGATGAGGTGATTGAACCGCAGACAAAGCCGCTCGGTAAAACTCGGCTTTACTGACCGTTGTCGGCGTAGTGACATTGATAATGTGGTTGTTAACCTCACTCAGCGAAAAAGTAATCGCTTGTAAAACATCATATTGATGGACCATATTGGCGGGCGCTTGATCGCTGACTTGAGAAAGACGAAGCGCAAAGCGAGCAGGGTGGCGATTGGGACCGATTAACCCACTGCAACGCAAAATAGCATACTCGATACCGCTATCGATAACGGCTTGTTCGGCGCAGAGCATGATTTTGGCTTTCTCTGAAAACATAGAGTTTTGTTCACACTGAACCAAAGAGGCATCTTCTTCACGCATCGTTTGTGCTTGGTCAGGATAAACACTGGTTGAGCTGATCATGATAATTTTGCGAATGCCCGCTTGTTGTGCTGCGTTAACTAACGTTTGCCAGCTTGCTTGGTAGTCGGTGCCGTGGCCTTTGCGAAAACCGGGAGGAAAGCAGCCAATCAACGCATCGCATCGAAAGGTCAATAATTCTTCGGCAAGTCTAGAGGCTTCTGGTAATTGACAAACAAACCCCTCCACGCCTTGTGCGTGCAATTGCTCAACGCCTGATAGGCTGGTGCGGCTGGCACAAACGTAATAATTTTGTTGTTTGAGATGTTGAATCAGTGGTTGGCCCAGCCAACCTGCACCGATAATGGCGATACGTTGCATACAATTACCTGTTGGATAGTGGTTGTTAGGAGCTTGTCACTGAGAGAGCAATAACGTTAACTCCAAAGCCATCGTGAATGATGAGCCGAAAGTTAACGTTATTATCGCATGGTTTGATGGAAGAAGATTAAGCGTGAGTTAACACGTGCAAAAGACGTTGGGTAAGTTCGGCCATTTCAATCCCTTCGTGAGTCAAATAACCACCATCGGGTAAGCTGCATAAGCCTTTTTCATGAAGTCGCTGTGCAGCGGCTTGGAGTGCTTCTGGAGCATCGCTGTGTACTTTTATACCCGTTGCTGCGCTGCTGACATCAAATTGAATAAGCAGGTTTAATTCATCAAGGTGCTGTGGAGAAAATTTCATCGTAAACCCTTACTATGGTTGATTTAAATTCACCTTAATCGTCGAAAGAAAAAGACGCAATCATAAACATAGAGAACTGTTATCTTAATCCATTATGGGCTTTTTTTATGCAGTTAAAGGAAGGAGAAAGAAGCTGCGTGAGGTAGGCTTTAAAACATTTTTGGTAAACATCAATAATACCCCTTGAACAAAAAAGGAAATGGAGCGATTATCCGCCACTCTTTTACCTGTATCAAAATGTAACATTAATTATGGATCTGAACCAGTTCGACTCTCTGCTTCCTCCACAAATGGCGGAACGTGCTGCCGTCACCGGAGAAAGTAAAGCCACTAAACCTATGTATAAATCGTTTTTACTGGCGATTTCTGCAGGCATTCATATTGGTATCGCTTTTGTGTTTTACACCGTGGTTACCACGGGCGCACAAGATATTCCCTACGGTATTGCTAAGCTGATTGGCGGGATAGCCTTTAGTCTTGGATTGATTTTGGTGGTGATTACGGGGGGAGAGCTCTTTACCAGCTCTGTATTGACCTTGGTCGCCAAAGCGAGTGGGAAAATTTCTTGGCCACAGTTAGTCAAAAACTGGATCGTGGTCTATTTTGGTAACTTATGTGGTTCTGTTTTATTGGTTGGGATCATGTTATCAACCAAGCAGTTTATGGATGATGGTGGACAACTCGGTTTAAATGCAATGGCGATTGCCGAGCATAAGCTGCATCATGGTTTTCTGCAGGCTTTTTCTCTTGGTTTGATGTGCAATATTTTGGTCTGTTTAGCCGTATGGATGACTTTCAGTGCTCGCTCTTTAACAGACAAAGTCATGGTACTCATTTTACCCGTAGCGATGTTTGTTTCTTCTGGGTTTGAACACTGTATTGCTAACATGTATCAAGTGCCGTTAGCCATTGGCATCAAATACGTGGCCCCTGAGGCTTTTTGGCAGATGACTGGGGCGAATATCGCCCAGTATGCCGACTTAACCATGATGAACTTCATTGTCGATAACTTAATTCCTGTTACCTTGGGCAATATTGTCGGTGGTGGTGTGTTTGTGGGGATTTGGTATTGGTTAATTTATCTCAAAGAGTAGGTTTTTATCGTTGGGCTGGTTATCCACATTTTCTGTGGATAAGTGCTTTCAAACTCAGTGCGTAACATTAACTGAATGATTTTTCGTATAAATGATGCACGATATTCGTGCAGTGATAGCTCGGCTAAGGTGCAGCGGCAGCGATGAATATGAATGTGATGTTGTCGTGGCGGCGCAAACGGAGCTGGCGTAATGATTAAATTACGGTATGATCTTGGGCTTAAAAAAAGCGGAGAATATTATGTCTAATTCACTTAGCGCGGAGCAAATCGCGGCCGTCAATCAGTATGATTCTGAACAGCGTTTAACGTATTGCATTAAGCACATTGTTGCTAATCAGCAAGTCTGGATTTTAAAAGACCAAGATGGCTGTGTGATGCTCAATACTGAAGACGAAGAGTGTGTGCCCGTTTGGCCGCATCGTGAGCTAGCCGAGGCGTGGGCCACTGGCGAGTGGGCAGAGTGTGAAGCTCAGTCTATTCCTCTTAATCAATGGCGCAGTCGCTGGACTCCTGGATTGGCAGATGATGATCTTTCGGTTGTAGTTTGTCCGAATGAGAATGAAGAAGGGGTGGTCTTATTTCCCGATGAATTTGATAGGGAATTGAATAAGCAAAAATCCGCCCAATAAAGTGAGTTAGAGAACAAAGGCCCAATGATTTGGGCCTTTTGCTTATTCGAGTAGGCATTCAATCGTTGATCTTAACCGCTCAATGATACTTTATGTTACCGGCTAAGCCGTTACTTAAAGTTTGGTGCTTTTTGAAAATGGCTTTCAATCATCCGTTGAGTAATAGGATGCTGAGGATCAGCTAAGACTTGTAAAGTGTTACCTGACTCAACAACTTCACCTTCATGCATGACCATGATTTTATCCGTGATATGTTTAACAATGCCAATATGTTGCGAAACATAAATAAAAGACACGCCCATTTCTTCTTGTAACTCTAAGAAAAGGTTGATGATTTGTGATCGCATGGCCATGTCTAAACCGTTTAATGCTTCATCGGCAATGATCACCGAAGGTTGCAAAATCAGCGCCCGAGCCAAACAAACCCGCTGTTTTTGCCCAGTGGCTAACATTTGTGGATAAAAGTAAGCATGTTCTGGAAGCAGTCCTACGCGCAGCAAGGTGTCTCTCACACGATTCATCCGTGCTTCTGGTGTCATGCTGGTATTACGTTTCAGCGGGCCTTCTAAAATTCTACCTATTTGTAGGCGCGGATTGAGCGAGGTATTTGGATCTTGAAAAATCATCCGAATTAATTTGCAACGTGTACTGTAATCTTGATGCGCTAGAAGCTCGCCATTGACCAAAATGTCGCCGCAGGACGGCTCCACTACGCCCGCTAACATACGTGCAAGAGTCGATTTACCTGAGCCATTTTGACCGATAAAACCAATAGTCTGTCCAGCCTCTAAGCTAAAACTCACTGGCTTGACCGCATGGTGAATGGTTTTACGAAACAGACCAGAGCGATTCACAAAATCTTTGGATAACTGATGAACTTCTAGCAGTGAAGCACTCATGATTATGGCTCCATATTCAGTGGAAAATGACAAGCAAACTTATGGCTTTTAATGAATCGAGTGGCAGGCACTTCGACACATTGACGCTGAGCATAAGGACAACGAGGTCCTAAGCGACAGCCGATCGGGAGATGTTGCAATGGGGGAATGGAGCCTGGCAATGATTGCAGCTTCTGTTTGTGAGGTATCCAATCACTGAAATCGGGCATCGCTTTGAGAAGCGCAACGGTATAAGGGTGCTTAGGCTCAGTCATGATCTTAGGTGTATCAGCGGATTCCACGGATTGACCACAATACATAACAGTGATGCGTGTTGCCCATTGGGTAATGGTGGTTAAGTCATGGCCGACTAACAAAATAGAGGTATTATTGACTTGGTTCATCCGACTGAGTAAACGTAAAATTTGTGATTGAGTAATGGGGTCCAAGTCATTTGTTGGTTCATCGGCAATCAACAATTTCGGTTTTGCTGCAATCGCCATGGCGATCATCACTTTTTGGCATTCACCATCGGTTAGCTCATAAGGGTAGCTTGCCATGATTTTACGATGGTCTTTAATACCGACTTTATGCAGTAAAGCAATGGCTTGTTTTTTTCGCCAAGTAAAACGCTCCCACCAACGCCCTTCAAAGGTACGCGAGGGGATCGATTCAATCAACTGTTCACCGACTTTATCAGAGGGGTCAAGGCAGGTTGAGGGTTCTTGAAAAATCATGGCAATATCACGAGCAATGACTCGTCTGCGTTCACGGGGGGTCAGTTGGAGCAGATCAATATTGCCAAGACGCATCCTATCGGCAGTAATTCGCCAGTTATCTTTGCTCACCCCCACAATCGCTTTAGCGACTAAGCTTTTACCTGATCCAGACTCGCCAACTAAACCTCGAATCTCGCCTTCATTCATGGTTAAGCTCATACGGTCGACCGCTTTAACTAACCCTTGCGGCGTATCAATTTCAATCGTGAGATGGCGAATATCTAACAGCGGCATTATTCCACTCCTGCATTTAAGGCTTGACGGACGCCTTCACCGACTAAGTTAATCATCACCACAGTAAACATAATCGCGAGGCCGGGTAGCGTCACCGTCCAAGGTGCTAAGTAAATCAGCTCCACAGAATCACCGAGCATGGCTCCCCATTCGGTACTGGGTGACTGAGCGCCTAAACCTAAAAAACCGAGGGCTGAAATATCTAAAATCGCCACCGACAGCCCTAATGTGATCTCGGCGGCAATGACCGGTAGTACGTTAGGTAATATGGAATACCACAAGAGATAAATATCACTCGCTCCATCAAGGCGAGCGGCCAAAATATAATCTTTCTCTACCTCGTTATGTACTGCGATATAGACTGAGCGAACAAAACGCGGGATCAGGGCTAAGCCGATAGCCAATAAGACATTAAATTCGCCTGGCCCTAAGAAAGCGACGAAGATTATTGCCAGTAGCAAGGACGGGATGGACATGACCGTATCTAATAAATGATTGAGGGTGCTTGAGAGCAGCCCTTTAGTCATGCCCGCTAAAATACCAATTAAACATCCGATGAGCGCTGCGATAAAGGTGATCAATAATGCAGAACCCAAGGTTGAGCGAGATCCATCAATCAGACGAGATAAAATATCACGCCCGAAATCATCAGTGCCTAAAAAGAATTTGACGGTCCCGCTAGGATCCCAAGATGGCGGCATTAATAATTCTCCTGACTGACTATGAGGATCGTGCGGTGTTATCCAATAAGAAGTCAGCGTGAGAAAAAGAACGATTAATAAACACCATAACCCAAACATAGCGAGATTATTGGCTTTAAAACTCCGCCAAAAACGCTCAAATTGGGTCGGGATGTGCTCTTCTTGGTAAATACTATTTGTTAGCATACCACTCTTTCCTTATCAGAGGGTTGACGAGAGTTCCGACGAGGTCTGATAAAATATTGGCGGTTAATACCAATACACCAATCACAATTACCCCTGCTTGCATAGATACGTAATCCTTGTTGGAGAGCGCTTCCAGCAGCCAGCGGCCGATGCCAGGCCAGTTAAAAATCGATTCGGTAATGATCGCCAGCGTCAGCATACTGGAGAGTTCAAAACCAAATTTAGGGATAATTGGTGGAATCGCGTTAGGCAGAACATGTTGGGTAATGATCCGATAATACGATAGCCCCTTAATACGAGCGGCACGAATATAGTTCTGAGCCATCACATCAGAGACAGATGCACGCATTAATCCGATCACTTGCGTGGTTGGCGCTAGAGCCAGCACTAAGCAAGGTAAAATCATATGCTCAATCACACTTTGTAGTGCATAGTGGCGATCCGGCCCTTGCGCAAGAAAGGCATCTATTAATGCAAAGCCAGTTATGGGTTGGATTTGATAAAGTAAATCATAACGTCCGGCAACAGGCAGTGCTTCATAATTGAGTGAGAATAACATGATCATCATCAGCGCGACCCAAAAAATCGGAGCCGAATAACCAGAGATTGAGGTAAAAGAAATTGCCGTATCCACCCATTTTCCTTGCTTCATACCAGCAATGGTTCCAACGGGAATTCCAATCACAAGCGCTAGGGTAAAAGCAATTAAACACAGTTCTAAGGTGGCTGGAAATACGAGCAATAGTTCGTCTATGATCGGCGTGCCATTTTTATTGACGCCAAAATTTAAACGAGCCAGTTCTTGCACATAAGACCACCAGCCTAGCCAGTAATTATCTTGTATCGCATGAGAGCTCGGATCTAATCTGAGTAAGCTATAACCGACTAAGGTTAAAATAAATAAAGTTACCACAAAGAGGTTAAAGCGACGAAACGTATAGTTAAACATTATTCACTTATCCTCTCGATGGTATTGAAAGGTTGCACATTAAATGGACTCAGTTGAAAACCCGATAGTGATGTCGTGTACGCTTTAAATTGTTTGCCATGCGCTAAAGGAATAATTGGAAACTCTTGATTCAGTATATTTTGTGCTTGGGTGTAGAGGTTAAGCCTATAGCGTGGTCGTTCGACTTCTCTTGCTAGATCAAGTAGGAAATCAAAGTCATCATTGCACCACATGGCGACATTAAGACCTGCCCGATTCGCACTACAAGAAAGTAAAGGACGTAAGAAATTGTCCGGATCGCTTGTGTGTCCAATCCAACCTGTCAGCAGTAAATCGACTTCTGTACGTTGTGGCAGTTCACCTCGTTGTAGGCGATCTTCAGCCACCAAGTGCAGTGTAATACCAACCTCGGCCAACTGAGTCTGGATTAATTCTGCGGTTTTTCTTGGACTAGGATTATAAGCCCGAGGTTCATTTGGAACCGACATGGTGAGCTCTAATCCTGAGGTAACGCCAGCTTCACGTAATAGAGCGAGCGCATAGTTACGATCATAGCGAATTTGTACCGTATCTTTTTGATAAGCCCATGAGCTTGGCGGTAGTAGGTTATAGGCGATGCTGCCGGTACCGTAGTACACCGAATCTAAGATATTTTGTCGATTGATCGCAAAATTAAGCGCTTTACGTACCCGAACATCATTCAGCGCTGGATGTGAGGTATTCACTGCAATAAAAGCAATATTCATCGCCGGCTTCGATTTGAGAGTGAGGTGTGGCTGATTTTCGATGATTGGCAGTTGACTGGCGATCGGTGACGTTAACACATCACATTCGTGACGCAGTAACTTAGCCAGCGTTCCGGTACCGCGTTGGGAGATATCAAACACCACTTGCTGCATTTTCGCCGGTCCATTCCAATAGTGTGGATGGCGACGTAAACGAATCAGATCAAGAGGTTGATACTCATCCAAATAGAACGGCCCAGTACCGACAGGATGGGTATCAATATTCGCTAATTGATTACTGGCTTGCAGTTGTTGTGCATATTCCGCCGAGATGATGACCGCGTGCGCTGTAGAGATATTGGCTAAAAAAGTATTATCTGGTCGAGTCAGAGTAAACTTTACCGTATTAGCATCTAACGCCTCGACCTCTTTGAGAGTATTCGTGATGTTTAAGCTCGTAAACCAAGGATAACTTGCATTATTGATGCTATGAAATGGATGCGTAGGATCGATGATACGTTTGAAACTAAAGACCACGTCTTCTGCATTCAGTGCACGGGTTGGAGTAAACCAGCGTGTGGTTTGAAACTCAACGCCGGAACGCAGGGTAAAAATATACTCGGTGCCTTGATTAGTCGCATACCACTCACTGGCTAAGCCAGGTTGAACAAAATGAGAATCAGGATCGATGGTGAGCAAGCTATTATACAATTGTGGACTTAAAGCTTCGGAAGTGATGCCACTATCAACCAACTGAGGGTTAAATGTACTAGGACTACCTTGTCCACAATAGACAAATCCAGATTGGCGGATTTGATGATGTTCGATACTTTCACCACATCCAATTAGCAACATTAGGCCAGATAAGCCTATGGTGTATCGTAATAAACTATTCATAATAGAAGTGCGCATGTGAGCAACGAGGCTAAGCAATATCCCTTTATTCTACTTGAAGTTGTCGTACTATCATACCCAAGTAAAGCGAAGAGCCTCTTTTCTGTGAAAATTGCTGGGTTAGCGAAGAACGCTACAGTATTCGATATTAATCTTGAGCAATCGGCATCGATGTTAAGCGCTAATAACATCATCGTGAAGGTTCATCACTCCTGTAGATTTGATTGCTTTTCGGTATCGGTCATCACAGTATAGCGGAATAATTTTATCCTTTGAGCTAAACCAAACATTCAACGAGTAGGTAACAATGACGAGTAATTTAACCTGTCCATGGGCACTAAAGCATCCTCTTGAGCGTGAATATCACGATACGGAATGGGGCAGGCCAGTCTATCTGGATCGGGTTTTGTTTGAATTTATCACTTTAGAAGGCGCTCAGGCTGGGCTTAGTTGGTTAACGGTATTAAAAAAACGTCAGGCTTATCGACAAGCGTTTGCCAATTACGACTTGAGCGTGTTAGCTCAATACGATGATGCTGATGTTGAATCGATCATGAGCCAGTTTGATGTGATTAAACATCGTGGAAAAATAGCGTCGGTGTTTACTAATGCTCGTGCTGCGATAGCGATACAGAAAGAATGTGGGTCATTGAGCGATAAATTATGGTCTTTTGTTGGCGGAGAGCCGAAGATCAACCACTGGCAAAGCGCAGATCAAGTTCCGGCTTACAGTGAGGAGTCGAGTGCAATGAGCCACTATTTAAAGCAACACGGGTTTAAATTTGTCGGACCGACGACGTGCTATGCTTTTATGCAAGCGGTAGGTATGGTTAATGATCACCTTTTGAATTGCCCATGCCGATAACTAAAATGTTCAGTTATCGGCAAAACAAGCGTTCAGCAACGAGAGTCCAATACGGTTTGATAGCGTGCAAACCCTTGTTCAAGATCAGCAATTAAATCTTCTACCGCTTCTAAGCCAATATGTAAACGAATTAAAGTCCCGTCAAAATTGGGTCGAGAGACACTTCGTAACTGGGTAAAGCTTTTCGGTTCATTCGCTAAAATTAAGCTTTCAAATCCCCCCCAAGAATAACCCATACTAAAATGTTGCATACCATTGAGCAGAGCGGTGGTTGCACGTGGATAGCTGGTTTTAAGAACAAACGAGAAAAGTCCGTTGCCACCAGTGAAATCACGTTGGAAAAATTCGTGTCCTGGACAACTGGCGAATGCCGGATGGCGAACCTCATCCACTAAAGGATGAGTGGCTAACCAATTGGCCACCGCAAGGGCATTTTGTTGATGTTGCTGTAAACGGACCGCTAAGGTTCTTAATCCACGAAGACCTAAATAAGCATCATCAGGTGAAATGCATTGGCCCATTAAATAGCTATTTTCACGTAATTGGTCCCAATATTCCGCTTTAGCAACGGCAGTACCAAGCATCACATCGGAGTGGCCTACAATGTATTTGGTCGCCGCTTGAATCGATATGTCAACACCATGTTGTAACGCCGCAAACTGAATACCCGCAGCCCACGTGTTGTCCATCATCACAATGATATTATGTTGATGAGCTATGCGAGCCAAGGTGGGAATATCTTGAACTTCCATGGTGATAGAGCCAGGTGACTCGGTAAATAAAATCTTGGTATTAGGCTGGATAAGAGCGCTGATCCCTTCACCAATCATCGGGTCATAATACGTCGTTTCAACCCCAAATTTTTTGAGTATGGTGTTACAAAAATCACGCGTTGGTTCATAACAGGTATCGACCATTAATAAGTGATCGCCGGATTGAACAAAGGCCAGAATTGCGTTACTGATCGCCGCAGCACCGCAAGGGTAGAGGGCGCAACCTGCACCGTCTTCTAATTCACTCATCGCTTCTTGAAAGGCGAAATGAGTGGTAGTTCCTCGGCGACCATAAAAAAGAGTCTTATTGGATCGATTCACCGTCGCGTGATGCTTATCGGCAACCGTATCAAAAACAATGGTTGATGCGCGTTGAACCGGAGGGTTGACACTACCTTGTGTCCATTTTTTATCTCGACCAGCAGTGATCAATTGAGTCTTTTTATTGTGTGACATGTCAGAGTCCTTGTCTAAAGTTTCCTAGTCGATTACAGAAGAGGATTGAACAGATAAAATACCCGCTCTAAAAAGCGATGACCTAAGGATCGCTTCTCCCACTCACTGGCTTGGACGGCTTGAGATTGGTCGATGTAACTTTGTTGTTGCCAATACAATTGCTGAGTGAACTCTTGATCATCAACGGCTAGCGTGACTTCAAAATTAAGCCATAAGCTGCGCATATCAAGATTAACGGTGCCGACTAAACAGAATTTTTGGTCAATAACAACCGATTTAGTATGCAGTAATCCACCATGAAATTCATAAATAGTGACGCCTGCTGCAAGCAATTCTTCGTAAAATGAACGAGAGGCCCATTGCACCATTATTGAGTCATTTTTTTGCGGAATAATCAATTCAACCGTGATCCCACGTTGTGCCGTCATTTTTAACGTGGCCAATAAATCAGCACTTGGCACAAAGTAAGGCGTGGTAATCCGTACGGATTGATTGGCTTGATGCATAGCAAGAATCAGTACTTGTAAGATCAAGTGCTCTGGCATTCCCGGTCCGGATGGCACGACTTGTATCGGGTGTTGGGGTTGGCTTGTATCGAGTTGGCATTCTGGAATATTAGGCAACATCCGCGACCCAGTTTCTACCTCCCAATCCCAACAATGGATAGCCGAGAGGACATTAACGGTAGGCCCAGTGATACGTACCATAATATCAATCCATTGCCCTACGCCGGAGTCTTGCTTGAAAAACGCAGGGTCGACCATGTTCATTGAGCCAGTGTAAGCAATGCTATCATCGATAACGATAATTTTACGGTGCTGACGAAGATCTAAACGGCGAAATAGCATCCGCCAAGGACTGACTTGCAACGCTTCAACGACATGAATGCCAGAACTGCGCATTAATTTGTACCAATGACTACGGAAAAATTTCGGGCTTCCTGCGGAGTCGAGCAATAGTTTTACATCGACGCCGCGTTTAGCCGCCTGAATTAAAGCCGAGCCAACGGCATCAGCCAGACCGCCGGGATACCAGATATAAAACTCCATGCGAATATTATGTTGTGCTTTTTCGATATCAGCGATGATCGAATGGAGGATTTCATTAGGCGAGTTTTGCAGTGAGAGTGTATTGCCGCTTAACGCCGGAATTCCCATGCGACGGTTGCACAGCTCATCAATTTTATAAATATGAGCGCCCATGGTTTCAGGCATATGCGCTTGGCAATCATTGAGCGAACGAAACCATTCACCAAACGGTTTAAACATCTCTTTTGCTCGTTCGGCTCTGGTTCGGCCAAGGTTCAGCTCCCCGAACATGAAGTAACAGATCACGCCGACAATAGGAATGATGTAAATGATCATTAACCAAGCGAGAGAGACGCTCATGGCCTTACGTTTAAGAACAACGCGCAGAGTGACCCCGGCGACCAGTAGCCAATAAATCACGATGCTTGCTAACGTTAAAAAGTGATAAATCTTATCCATATACTCACGGTATTGATTGTTGTCTATGTGGATAGTAAAGGGAAAGCGTCAGAGAAGGAAGGATTGAAAGGTGATATGAAACAGAACTGTACAAAAAAGTGATCGTTAAAAGAAGAATGCGGTGGAGGAACCTAAGATGAACAATTGGTCGAACAAAAAAGCACCAAACAGACAAAAGAGGCTTTATCTTGGTGTTTATTTAGAGCGTTCGGACTTCCAATTTTATAATTAAACTGTTTTACTTGCTATATCCACGTTGATAGTCGTGCTTTGTTTTGGTGTATATTTTTTTGTACACACTAAGGGCGGTTAGCGCGTTTACAATAACATGATGGTATCTATTTATGGCGAGTAGTTCTCGAGGCCAATTCACCTCCCGATTTGGTTTTATTATGGCAGCAGCAGGTTCTGCAGTCGGTTTGGGTAATGTTTGGGGGTTTCCGACTCAAGCTGCGAGTAACGGCGGTGCGGTTTTTTTAATCGTCTATTTACTGATGGTGTTTTTATTGGCGTTTCCTATGCTGGTGGCCGAATTGACCGTAGGGCGTTATGGGCAATCTAACCCGATACGCTCGTTTCGTTCGGTATGGCCAAAAGGCAAGTTCGGTGCCATCTTACTTGGCGTTATCGGCATGGTCGTCGTCTCTTTAATTCTCAGTTTTTACGCGATTGTTGCTGGTTGGTTATTAGGGTCATTATTTGGCAGCAGTTTAGAATTGGTAGGCATAGAGAGTGCTAGCCAATGGTTAACCACTTTTAGTACCGAACGTAACTTAATTCTGATGATGGCTTTTATGGCTCTGACCATGTTTGTGGTCAGTAATGGCGTCGCAAATGGGATTGAAAAGTGGTCGACTCGTCTGATGCCTCTGCTATTTATCCTATTTGGTTTATTGACGGTGTATATTTTCACTCAGCCAGGCGCATGGGATGGGTTAACCATGTACTTAGTACCCGATTTCAGTCATCTGACACCGCAACTGATTGTCAGTGCGATGGGGCAAGCGTTCTTTTCTCTCTCATTGGGTGTGTGTGTGATGACCACTTATGGCTCTTATCTGAAGAAAGAGACCAACATCCCTAAAACGGCCGCTCAGGTAGCACTGATTGATACTGGTGTTGCTTTTATTGCTGGTTTGATGATCTTACCTGCGATGTTTGTGGCTAAACATAATGGCGTAGAAATTTTTTCTGCCTCGGGTGAGTTACTCAATTCAGATACCTTGGTGTTTACGGTTTTACCTGCCATGTTTGATACCATGGGCACCGTCGGGACATTAATCGGTTTAGTGTTCTTCTTATTGATGGTCATTGCTGCCCTGACTTCATCAATATCCATGCTTGAAGTGCCCGTGGCGTGTGCCACTGAAGAGTTGCAGCAGAGCCGCCGCTCGGCGGTGTTGTGGATTGGCGGTTTAGTTACGTTGTTTTCAGTGGTGATTGTCTTTAATTTCTCGGCCTTATTTGGTCTGGTGATTCAGTTTACTACCGTTTATTCACAACCAATTATTGCTCTCTTGATCACTTTAATGGTCGGGTGGATTTGGCATCGTAATCACATTCTCAATGAGTTAAAGCAAGGTTATCCAGAAATAGAACAAAGCTGGTTTTGGAAAATTTGGCCTACGTATGTGCGTATCGTCTGTCCTGTGTTGATGTTATTGGTCTTTTTTGCCTAATTAACCTGCTTAATTTTCGCCCTAAACACCGTCTGCCATGACGGTGTTTGCGTTTACGGGGCATTGAATAAGTGATTATGAACTTTCAGCATTTGCTGACGTCTAGCTACTACTCCACTTTGTTCGCAATAGAAGCCTTCGGTTTCGCTTATTAACTAAACCTAGGTGAAACTTAGCCGTTGCTTTATGATCCTCGGTCTCAATTTATTATTTATCTACAGTCTGAAGTCGCCGTAGGTGAATATCGTTTTTATTCGGAAAATACCATGTTTGATATAGTTGTGAAGCATACGGATTTTTTAGTCGTTAATAAACACCCTAATGTTTCTGTTCATAAAGATGATGGGGAGACGATGTTGCTGCATGAAGTCGGGCAGCAAAGTGGCGATACACAACTGTATTTGGTGCATCGCTTAGATAAAATGACCTCTGGTTTGCTACTGCTCGCCCGCAATGCAGCGGCAGCCAGTGAATTGTCGCAGGCTTTTGCTAAGCGAAAGGTTGAGAAATATTATCTCGCGATAGGTGCCAAAAAACCGAAGAAGAAACAAGGGTTGATCAGTGGTGATATGCAACGTTCACGTCGAGCCAGTTGGAAACTCGTACCAACTTATGATAACCCAGCCATCACACAATTTTTCTCTTTACCGGCTGAGCCAGGCGAGCGGCTGTTTTTATGTAAACCGCACACTGGCAAAACCCACCAAATTCGAGTAGCACTCAAATCGATAGGCTCGCCTATCGTCGGTGATCCTATTTATTTGCCGACTAGCCAAGCGGATCGTGGGTATCTGCATGCTTTTGCTTTGCGTTTTTCTTTTCAGGGCACACACTTTGAGTTTGTTTGTGATCCAAGAAATGCCCCTCTGTTGGGCGAAAAATGGTCTTCGCCTATGGTTAGTCAAGGTATTGATAACTGGATTAAACCTTGGAATATCCTCTGGCCTGAGATCAAAGCTCGCTAAGCGAAGTGTTGTGATTAGCCGCTATATTAACCGTTGAATAGTGTCGTTCTATTTCGACCAAAACGGATTACCCATTGGTGACGCTGTCACCAATGGGTTGTGTCGGAACGTCTTAATGTGAGTTATTGGTTTTCTCTAATGTTGATAGTGTATGAAAACCAGAATAGAGCCGTGTTCCAGTCGTTATCCAACAAGCCGCTGCGAACAGATAGGCAATCAGTGAAAAATAGTCAGGAAAGAGACAAAATAGAACCAAACAAACGATGGTTTCTGTCCCTTCGGTTAATCCACTCATATAATACAAAGACTTATGCTGATAAACAGGGTTGATGATCCCGTGCTTGCTGGCCATGACGGCAAAAGCGAGAAAACTGCACCCAGTACCAATGAACGAAAAAATCAAAAAAGCGCCCGCAATGCTGTTGGCTTCTGGATTCGCGAGAATAAAACCAAAAGGGATTAACGAATAAAACAGAAAATCTAAGCTAATATCGAGAAATCCGCCTGCATCAGTGAGTCCTTGAATTCGCGCTAATGCTCCATCCAGCCCATCACAAAGTCGGTTAGCGAGGATCAGCCATAAAGCCAAAGTATACTGCTCTAATAATAACGCTGGAAAAGCCAAACACCCCAAAGCAAAACCGAAGAGTGTCACCTGATTTGCGGTCACGTTGAGTTCATCCAATTGTTCTGCCGCATAGGATAAGGGGCGGCGAATAACCGGGATAATGTAGCGATCAAGCATTGAGTTGCTCCTCAGGCCATTGGATTACACGATCACAGTGAAGCACATCTTCTTCATCATGAGTGACCATTAAGGTTGGAATTTGCGAGGCTTTTAACTGTTCAAATACCCACTGGCGAAATTGTATCCGTAATGTTTTATCTAATTTACTGAATGGTTCATCAAGTAGCGCTAGGCGAGGTTGAGCGAGCAGCATACGCAGCAAACTGACTCTGGCTCTTTGTCCACCCGACAGTTGGTCTGGGAAAGACTCCGCTAACGCGAGTAATGATACGTTCTCTAAAGCTTGTTGCGCTTGTCGTTTGCGATGTTGGCCTTTGACTGCATTGGGTAAGGCAAAGGCTAAATTTTCCCACACATTCAGATGCGGAAATAGCAAATCATCTTGGAACAATAAACCAATTTGGCGTTGATGTGGGCGCAGCGTCGTTAGATCTTGTTGATTGAATGTCATCTCTCCACGATAACGAAAATCGGTGGGTAAATGTCCGGCAATAACATTGAGTAAGGTCGACTTACCACAGCCGCTTGGCCCCATTAGGCTGACGATCTCACCTCGATGAATGGTTAAATCAAAATGGCTTAGCAGTGGCTGGCCATCTGGCTTATATAGGGTAAGGTTTTTGAGATAAAAACTCATTAGTTAACGGCTTCTTGTTAAAGATTGAGGCTGAAAGGCGCGACTAAGAATAATCGCAAGCAAGAAAAAAATGAACGGTAACACGGCTTGCCAAAGGGCATAAATAGCCATTACCCGGCGATCAAAACCACTGGATAGTGTCACCGCTTCGGTAGTAATGGTGGCGAATCGACCGCCCCCAAGCATCAGAGTGGGTAAATACTGCGCTAAACTCACACTGCTCCCTATTGCCCAAGCGTAGAGCATAGCCGGTCTCAATAGCGGGGCTTTAACTCTGCAAAAGATAGACCAATCACTTTTACCTAAACTGGCGGCGATTTTATGGTAGTCAGTAGGGTAGCTTTTCCATGCCCCATCAAGCGCAAGATACACCAGCGGAAAAGCAAAGAAGAGATGCCCCCAAATGACCCATAAGACATAGTTTGAGCCTTCGATCAGCAAGGTGAGAATTTGTACGCCAAACAATAAAGAGAGCGCAGGGACTAGCATTGGCATGACGATCAAATAGGTCGGTACTGAGCGAGGCGAAGCTTGACGATATTCATGAGTGAGGACAGCAAAAAGCAATGCTAGGCTACCACTGACCAGCGCTAAACCAACACTTTGATAGAGGGCAGGTAGCATTGTCGGCCATTCAGCTAGCCAAAATCGCCAACTGTATTCGCTGGGCCACAACTCAGGAAAACGCCAACGCTGAGCAATGCTCCATAGCATCATAAGAGGGAAAATACTCAAAGAAATAAAGCACACTAAACAGAGTAAGCTTTTTCCTGGTAAGAATAAGGCGTAACGGCCCGACCACATCCATTGACGGCATAAACCCAAGAGAATGCGCTCGATGAGCAACACCGATAGCAGCATGATACTTGCTAATCCTAAGAGCAGTAATGCGCCAGCGGCGGCGCGGGGAATTTGCTGCAGATCGGCATCACTGAACCATTGCCAGACTAAGACGGCGAAGGTCGGAGGGGTATTCGGACCTAAAATTAGACTGAGATCGACCACCGAAATACCGTAGCTAGTGACAGCAAATAAGGCAAACCGCATTTTAGATAGCCATTGTGGCAAAACTAACTTAAACCAAGCTTGACGAGGTGAGTAGCCGAGGGAGGCTGCAACGGTGAGTAAGGACGGAATGCGTAACTGTTGTACCACCGAGAGGCTCATCAAGAGCAGAAAAGGAACTTCTTTTAATGCTAAGGCGATAGTGAGTCCCAATGCGTAGGGATCTTGAACTAGCCAAGTAGCGCCTTGAGTAGAAGGTTGATAACCCGACATGGCATGGACCAAACGCGAAACCATTCCTGTCGGTGCAAATAGGAAGGCAAAGCCAATCGCAAAAGCCACGTGAGGAAGAGCAAGCAGCGCGGATAACGCATGTTCAACCCTTCGCCAATATGGAGAGTGCCAAAGCGAGGCTAAAATAGCAAAACTGATCGCTAAGGCAAGGTAGGTACTCAATAGGGTTGAGCTAAGCGAGAGCAGCAATGAACGTTCAATACCGGTCCATTGCCAAACTTGCTGAAAAGCCTCAACGCCAACACTATTCAATCGTACGGCAGGGATATAACCCAACGCAGAGCTGACGATACCGAGCACTCCAGGAATGATCGGCGCAACGCAAATCAGCAGTACGCCCCAATAAGCCAATCGTAATCGCATAGTAATCGTTATTGACGATGACCGTAACGACGCTGCCACTCTTCCCCTAACGCGGTTTGCCAACTGGGATGAGGTTCGTCTATTGAAGGATACAATTTCGAACGGCTGGCAGAGCCGCTAAGGTGCTGCCTTTGGATCACGGCAGGGTCACCCCAAATGGCTAAATCCCCTTTACGAGATTGGGCTTCTGGGCTGAGTAAAAAGTTGATTGTCACTAAAGCCCCCGCTTTGGCATTGGCATTCCAAGGGATGGCTAAAAAATGAATATTGGTTAAAGCGCCGTTTTGCATCGCGTAACTTTGTGTACTTTTCGACAGCTTACCCGCAGCCTGAGCGGCAAAAACAGCATTAGGATTAAAAGTAATCGCAAGATCAATTTGTCCATCATCCAGTAATTGGAGCATTTCTGATGAGCCAGATGGAAATTGTCGCCCTGATCGCCAAGCGACGGTGTGCAGTTGATCCAAATAATCCCATAACGGTTTAGTGATGATAGGGAAAGACGCGTGATCAACCGGTAAACCTAATGCAGCATTGTTCGCGGTTAATTCAATCAATAATGCTTTAAGAAAACTGGCACCATGAAATTCAGGTGGGCGAGGGTAAGTAATCCGGTTAGGGTATACCTTGGCATAACTGAGCAACTCTGCGAAAGATTGTGGGGGATTATTGAGCTTTTGGTGGTCGTGAATAAACACTAACTGACCGACTCCCCAAGGGGCTTCTAACCCTTCCGTTGGTTCAGCAAAATCACGATCGACCGGAAGTGATGAGTCGACGATTGCCCAGTTGGGTAGCATGTCAACGATTGGGCCGTATAATAATCCATTATCTTTCATCGACTTGAAATTAGCACCATTGATCCACACCATGTCAACACTACCAGCATCGTGACGGCCTGCGGCTTTCTCTGCGACTAGTCGGCTGGCCGTTTCGGCAATATCAGATACCTTCACATGCACTAAATTGATGTCGTGCTGTTGTTTGAGTTGTACAGCCGCCCAACGTAAGTAGTTGTTAACTTCTTGACTGCCACCCCAAGCATGGAAATAGACCGTCTCTCCCCGAGCTTGTTGAGTGATGTCTTGCCAAGATTGAGCGTGAAGCGCAAACGACAGTAAACTTGCGCAAAGTAGAGCTAGCCAATTTTTCATTATTATCCTTAATCTCTTTTTCTACTGAGGTTGACAGTGCTATCGGCAATGCGGAGTCATTTTGCTGCAATAACTCGCTGTCCTCGCCCTTTATCGAACCGCCATATCGATCCATTATGAAGGAAAATCATTAAATAAGTTAATCTTCTGTGTAACAAAATTGGCTTAATAAAAAAAGACAGCAAAAAGCTGTCTTTTTTTATTACTCACTGTGAACATGAAAAACCGATGGCTTTTAC
>NZ_WXWK01000166.1:0-15339 GCF_009904835.1 Vibrio sp. V33_P6A3T137
TCAGGGTATAGATAGGCGGCGAATTATACAGGTTTATCACACAAATGATAGATATGAGAGATTAATCACAGAAGTCTTCCCATGGTGTAGCGTTAGATTCGCCAGTCCTCATCGGGATGCTCGGCTTGAGTTAAGTAGCTAAAAGCTTGAAATTGGCTGATAAAAATTTGCCCTGTGAAATGCTCTAAAAACGTTGAGCGTTGTATTTCATCCATCACGGGGCCTTTGACCTCAGACAAATGCATAGTAATACCCGATTGAGCAACACGCTCTGCGATTAAATGTAAGCTCTCCAAGGCACTACTATCGATACGATTGACCCCAGAAAGCATCAACACTAAATGCTGGGTTTCAGGGTAGCTAGCTAAATACTCTGGAATTTTATCTTCTAAATAACGGGCATTGGCAAAATATAAGCTTTCATCGATGCGTAAAGTTAATACCGTTTTACTTTGCTTAACTTGAAAACGCTGCACATTACGAAAATGTTCACTGCCTTCGATTAATCCCACCACCGCGATGTGCGGCTGACTGGTTCGCCATAAAAAAATCACTAATGAGAGCAGCACGCCAATGATGATCCCCCACTCAATATTGATAAAGAGCACTCCAACAATAGTACTTAACATCACCACGCCATCGCTTTTTGCGGCGCGCCAGGTGGTAAAAATGGCTTTGATATCAATCAAAGCCGATACTGCAACAATAATAATCGCCGCCAAAACCGCGTGAGGAAGATAGCTAAACAATGGGGTAAAATACAGTACCGTGATGCCGATCCCTATCGCGGTCAACATGCCCGCCAATGGTGTTTCCGCTCCCGCGTCATAGTTAACCACTGAACGAGAAAGTCCCCCCGTAACCGGAAACCCGCCCTGTATCGCAGAGGCAATATTCGCCCCACCTAAAGCAATCAACTCTTGATTTGGTTCAATCCGTTGACGTCTTTTCGCCGCTAACGTTTGCCCAACCGACGCTGACTCAACAAACCCGACCACGCTGATCAGCAGCGCTGCAGGCAACAGTTGAACCATTAAGTTGGTTTCAAACACGGGCATAACGAAGCTTGGTAAACCCGTCGGGATCGCGCCAACTACACTCACCCCTTGAGTGTGCTGTGGAAAATAATGAATGATCAAGATACTCGCGACCATGACCATCACCGGCAGTAATTTGGTGATATGGCCCGCCCACGATGCAGAGCAGCCAAGGTTTTGTAATAAAGAGGAGAAATAACGTCGGCCAAGCAATAGTACTAAACTCCCCAACCCCAGCCATAAGGTCGGATAGTGCACAGCAGCCAACACTTCATTGAGCGAGCCATCGGCTACTGATAAGCCCAGTAACTTAGGTAATTGCCCCCAAATAATCAAAACGCCAGAGGCAGTCATAAAACCGGATAGTACCGAATGACTTAAAAACGTCGTTAAAAACCCTAAGCGAAACACCGCCATGATTAAGAGCATCAGCCCAGATAAAAACGCCAGCGTCGCCGCAGCAGTTACATAAGCGTGTGTCCCAACATCATGTAAAGGCGCAATCGCTTCTGCGGTCATTAACGAAATCACCGCAACGGGGCCAACAGCCAACGTTTTGCTGGTCCCCAACAGGGTGTAAGCCACCAGCGGTAAAATACTGGCATATAGGCCATAAACTGGAGGTAAACCAGCCACAATCGCATAAGCTAAACTTTGTGGCACCAGCATCAAGGTGACAATGATCGCCGCTACTCCGTCTTTGCTGGCAGCCTGACGAGTGTATTCCGGCAACCAAGTCACGATGGGCAGATATTGACGCCAAGCTAGCTTCATTGGCTGATTCCTATTTACTTTAATTTCAACTCACCGCGCTTGTGCTTAACGCTGAGCAAATCGCTCGCCGAGACCATCAAGCTTAAAGCCTTGCTTGGTAGCAACCTGCAAACGCTCACTGAACATCGCGCTATCTTGACTTGCCAATGACCACAACATACTAGAACGGGTTCCCGTGCGACAAAAAGCTAAGATAGGTTGAGGGAGCGTCTGTAACAATTCACCAAATTGATGGATCTGAGCTTCGCTAATTTGGCCACCCACCACGGGTAAATGAACATAAACTAAACCAAGCTGATCGGCATGTTGTTCAATCACTTGATTCAATGGCTGGCCACTTTCCTCGCCATCGGGCCGATTATTGATCACCGATTTAAAACCTAAACCAGCGATCTGTTCGATATCACTTGGCTCAATTTGCGGTGCAACGGTCAGTTGTGGGGTTAATGTAATCAATGTCAACATCAGACTATCCTGGTTAGTTAAACTTTATTAAGCGGAATTTTTAGATACTGAACACCATTGTCTTCAGCCGGAGGTAATACGCCAGCACGCATATTGACCTGAACCGAGGGCAAGATCAAAGTCGGCATCGATAAAGTCGCATCCCGAGCTTGACGCATGGCGACAAACGCAGATTCTTCCACGCCATGACCAACATGAATATTATGCACACGCTCTTCACCAATCGTGGTTTGGAAAAGAAATTCTTCTCGCCCCGGCGCTTTGTAGTCATGGCACATAAATACGCGCGTTTCATCGGGTAAGGTGAACAGTTTTTGAATGGAGTGATAGAGCGTTTTAGCATCCCCGCCCGGAAAATCACAACGCGCGGTACCGTAATCAGGCATAAACAGCGTATCACCAACAAAAGCACTATCACCAATTAGGTAAGTCATACACGCTGGTGTGTGTCCCGGAGTATGAATCGCTTTAGCCTGAAGCTTGCCAACCGTAAATGACTCCTGATCGGTAAATAAATGATCAAACTGGCTGCCATCTGCGGCGAAATCCTGTTCTGCGTTAAACAACTTTCCAAAGGTATCTTGAACCACGGTAATCTGTTGACCTATCGCCAGTTTACCGCCCAGTCGTTGCTTGAGGTAAGGCGCGGCACTTAAGTGATCGGCATGGACATGGGTTTCTAAAATCCACTCCACTGATAAGCCTTGTTGTTCAACAAAGGCGACCACTTTATCGGCGGACTCATAAGATGTTCTGCCTGATGCTGGTTGGTAATCCAGCACAGAGTCGATGATTGCACATTTCGATGAACTCGGGTCGACCACCACGTAACTGTAAGTAAACGTGTTAGCATCAAAAAATTCATGAACATTAGGTTTCATTACAATCCCCCCACCACAATGATTAGCAAATGCTTATTTAGGTTATACTAATTCATCATCGCGCGTTTTGCCAGTGATACGAGTAAAATTTGTCCATTTACTGTTACTTCATCGATTTCCACGCCCAAATCGCCGCAGCAATCACCATACTCATCCCTGCGCCTAAATACAGCGTTTCAATACTGGCACCCACTTCCACCAAATGCTCAAGGAAAAGAATGATCATGATCACCACCGCCACTTGCAATAAAGTGATTTTTAAATCATGAAAATTTCTAATCGCGAGAGCAGAAAGAAAGGGACTCGCCTCCAAAGCTGATGGGCGAATAAAAAGACGATATAAACTGGCGGCAATGATTTGAAAGGTAATCGCAATCAGTGAGATATCTAAGACTTTTAGCAACCTCACCGCCAACATTTTGCCTTGAGTAACGCCAGATGGAATTCCGCCCCACAAATTACTGACAATACCGAACATAATCGACAGCACAACGAGATATAAGATCACCGCAGCAACAAAACTGGTCACGATAACCGCTAACACTAAAAATCGACTACTACCAAATAAACGATCCATCATAATGATTACTCTTTTTAACCCAGAGATAAGCAGCTCAGGTACATAAAACCGCTGTTTTTAAACTTACTTTGATAAGCAACTTATAATCTATCATAGCTGATCACTCGATGGGGAAAGCCAATGACGACCTTTGTGAGCATCGCAGCATCCCCCATCAAAAGTAAGTACAACGCCAGTCTTTTACCCATTACGCATCACTAAAAATAATCATTGTCATCAAGCCTTAACGGTTTATTCACATAAAAGTCACCTTTCCCTTCTACCGTGTACCAACTTGTTTAAGGACGACAACCTGAGGTTTTATCATGAAATTGTTAGCTCAATGCGTCGCACTGGCGTTAATCGCAACGCCACTTGCTCACGCACAATTCTCTCTCGATTCACGCTATAAAGATAACGATGGCGATCTGGTCGCCGATATCCCCAGTAATGCGTCAGCTTGGGTGAACCCATCAACATTGATTTTTGCTTATACGCCCGTCGAAGATCCCGCGGTTTACGCGGATGTCTGGAAACCATTTTTAGACCATATGGCTAAAGTGACTGGCAAACGAGTTCAATTTTTTCCGGTCAATTCTAACGCCGCACAAATTGAAGCCATGCGTTCAGGACGTTTGCACATCGCTGGATTTAACACAGGTTCAAACCCATTAGCCGTCGCGTGCGCGGGTTTTCGTCCTTTTGCGATGATGGCCAGAGAAGACGGCAGCTACGGTTATGAAATGGAAATCATTACCTACCCAACGTCTGGAATTGAAAAGATTGAAGATCTGCGTGGTCGCACCTTGGCATTTACTGCAGAAACCTCTAACTCGGGATTTAAAGCGCCACAAGCGTTACTTGAAGCGAGTTATCAATTAACCGCAGGCAAAGATTATACCCCCGCCTTCTCGGGTGCTCACGATAACTCCATTTTAGGCGTGGTTAACCGCGACTATGATGCTGCTGCCATTGCCAATTCTGTTGCCAAGCGCATGGTCGCAAGAAACGTGATTAACCCAGACAGCTATAACACGATCTTTAAATCGGAAAGTTTCCCAACCACAGGTTATGGCGTGGTTTACAACCTACACCCAGATTTACAACAAAAAATCCGCCAAGCCTTTTTCAGTTTTGATTGGAAAGGTACAGCGATGGAAAAAGAATTCTCTCAGTCGGGTGAAGCACAGTTTATTCCTATTACCTTCAAAGAACACTGGTCTGTGGTGCGTGAAATCGATCAAGCCATGGGGGTTCAATACACCTGTCGTTAAGCCTTAAACGCCAGATGATACTGATCATCTGGCGCTTTTTATCATCAAGGAGTGGATTCATGCTGACCATCAATGGATTAACCAAAACTTACCCAACGGGCGATAAGGCCCTCAATAACGTTTCATTCAGTGTGCCTAAAGGGCAAGTTGTTGGCTTAATTGGCCCTTCAGGAGCTGGGAAATCAACCTTAATTCGCTGTATTAATCGCTTAGTCGAGCCCAGTGACGGGCAAATTATTTTAAATGACTTAACGGTCAATCAACTGTCTCAAACTCAGTTACGACAAGCAAGACGAAAAATTGGCATGATCTTTCAAGAATATGCCCTCGTTGATCGCTTAACGGTGATGGAGAACGTCCTCTCGGGACGATTAGGTTATGTCTCGTTTTGGCGCAGTTTTTGGCGACAATACCCCGAACAAGACATCAGCAACGCTTATCGTTTACTGGATCGTGTGGGCTTACTTCAACATGCTGACAAAAGAGCCGATGCATTATCTGGCGGACAACGCCAACGGGTAGGTATTGCTCGTGCTCTAGCTCAAGATCCAGAACTGCTGTTGATTGACGAGCCAACCGCGAGCTTAGATCCTAAAACCAGTCGCCAAGTGATGCGTTTATTGGTTGAAATGTGCAACGAACGTGGCTTACCAGCGATCATTAATATTCATGATGTGGTCCTCGCTCAGCAGTTTACCGACCGAATTATTGGCTTAAAAGCCGGTGAGGTGGTGTTCGATGGATCTCCACAGCAGCTAACAGAAAGTGTATTGACTCGAATTTACGGTGAAGAGGATTGGACCAGCATGCGCCAGCCAGAATCATCCCTTGACACAGAACTGGCCTCTCAAGCTCATCGTTCATTGGTGAATGCATGAACCCAGTACCTTATTCAACTCAATGGCGCAAACCGCCACAGATCATTAAAAGTCGCGTTTGGCGATGGGTGATTACTCTTTTGTGCCTAATCTATTTATGGTTCGCGATTGGCAGTATAGATATTAACTGGCTAAGGATTTACGAAGGATTAGAACGGGCACAGCGCTTTATTGGTGGATTCTTACAGCCTGATTTTTCCACTCGCTGGCGAGATATTTCCGCTGGAATGATCGAAAGTTTAACCATGACTTTAACTTCCACTGTGGTGGGTATTGCTTTAGCGATTCCGGTTGGACTTGGCGCAGCTCGCAACTTAAGTCCAACTTGGGTTTATATGATTTGTCGTGCTTTTATTGCTCTTAGTCGCTCTTTACAAGAAATTATCGTCGCAATCTTTTTCGTCGCTTTATTTGGCTTTGGTGCTTTTGCTGGCTTTTTGACCTTAACTTTCGCCACGATTGGTTTTATCGGTAAATTACTGGCAGAAGAAATTGAGGGCATCGACCCCGCCCCTATTGAGGCGATTAAAGCCACTGGCGCATCATGGTTACAGTGGATTAATTATGCTATTCAGCCACAGGTGTTACCGCGTCTACTTGGGTTGTGCTTATACCGACTCGATATTAACTTTCGTGAGAGTGCCGTAATCGGCATTGTTGGAGCCGGTGGCATTGGCGCAACACTCAATACCTCTCTCTCGCGCTACGAATATGACAGTGCTGGCGCCATTCTCTTACTGATTATTGCGATAGTGATGCTCAGTGAATATGCTTCTGGCTATCTACGGAAATACGTGAAATGAATTCTCTCAACTCAAGCCTAACTTGGCAATATCGTACGCCAAAGACTCAATTGTTACTTTGGGTTGGTTGGATGTTACTACTGGCTTTGTTTATTTATTGCTGGAATGTCATGACAGAACATACCATGTGGGTGTTCGTCTACGATGCTCCTCAAGCCGCTGCTGATTTAATAGACAGAGCCTTTCCTCCCCGTTGGTCTTATATGGAGCGCTTATGGTCGCCATTATGGGACACGCTCAATATGGCAACCTTAGGTACGTTACTGGGCGTCATTCTGGCTACGCCACTGGCTTTTTTAGCCGCCAGTAATACCACGCCCTCTAGAGTATTGGTGAGACCAATTGCCTTGTTTGTCATTGTCGCCTCTCGCTCAATTAACTCTTTGATCTGGGCACTGCTGCTGGTTTCGATTCTTGGCCCTGGTATACTGGCTGGCATTTTAGCCATTGCACTGCGATCCATCGGTTTTGTCGGCAAATTATTGTATGAAGCGATTGAAGAGACCGAACTGACTCAAATTGAAGCAATAACGGCCACGGGGGCAAGTCAAGCGCAGGTTTTAAATTATGCGATTGTGCCGCAAGTATTACCTACGTTTTTTGGGATCAGTGTTTTTCGTTGGGATATTAATATTCGCGAAAGTGCGATCTTAGGTTTAGTTGGAGCGGGTGGCATCGGCATGCAATTGCAATCTAGTTTAAATGTCCTCGCTTGGCCTCAAGTCACCTTGATTATTTTAGTCATCTTGGCAACGGTCGTAGTAAGTGAATGGATCTCTGCCAAGGTCCGTCAAGCAGTGATTTAATGGGGTTAGCTCTTAATATTCAACGTTAGGGCAATAACAAAGTGGAGAGCTCTTCTCCACTTTTATCTTTATCCGACTCAATAACAACCGATATAAACTCGGTTGTTATACTTTAAAACGCTGTAACTGCTCATCCAATTGGTTAGCACTATCAGCCAGATGCTGGCTTTGTTCAGCCAAATCTTGCGCCGATTGGCTAATATGATCAGCCGACAGATTAATATGACTGACATTGCTGTTCATCTCTTCAGCTACGGTATCTTGCTGCTCTGCCGCGGTGGCAATTTGGGTCACCATGTCATTCGCTCGAGTCAGCTCTGTCACCATCTGTTTTAACATTTGCTTAGTTTCGGTTGCGGTTTGAACATTTTCTGTCACACGACTATGACACTGCTTCATCGCTTGTGACGCACTGCCCGCTCTGGCAATTAAGGACTCGATGGTTTGCTGAATTTGATGCGTCGATTGCTGAGTACGGCCAGCCAAATGACGCACTTCATCAGCAACCACCGCAAAGCCGCGACCTTGCTCTCCTGCCCGAGCGGCTTCAATCGCCGCATTTAAGGCCAATAAGTTAGTTTGTTCAGAGATGGCTTGAATCACATCAACAATTTCATTGATCCCCGCGACATCATTCCGCAGCGCTTCAACCAATTGATCGGTTTGCGAGACCTCTTGAGATAGCTGTTCGATGTTTTGCTCCGTTCTCTCCATCATGCTATTACAACTTAACGCTTGATTGGCGACATCGTCGGTCGAAGCGGCGGTTTGCTCGGCATTTTGCGCCACATCGCGAATGGTCGCATTCATTTCATTCATGGCGGTCGCTAACTGCTCCAATTGCATGCGCTGCGATTGGGTACTGGTTGCGGTCTCCTCACTGGCCGAAGCGATTGACGACGCCATCTCAGCGGCATTCATCGCTGACTGCTTGGCGGTAATTAAAGCTTGATGGGTACTTTCGATCATTGAATTTATCGAACGCCCTAAACTAGCAATCTCATCCCGTCCTTTAGGATTAAAACGCACCGTCATATCCCCTTGCGCAGCCCGCTGTACTTTGGTGACAAACAGAGCCAGAGGGTCGGTAATGTTTTTACCGATAATGCTCGAAAACAGTAAAGTAATCACCACGCCCGCCAAAGCAAAGCCAACATAAAATAAGGCATTGTGATACACCGTTTGATTGATATCGTTAACGATAACGCCTGTACCAATGACCCAATTCCAACCATTGGCTTGTGCAACATAGGAAATTTTGTCCTCAATCGGACCATTCGGTGGCACAAAAGTGTATTCGACAAACCCAGCGCCTTGACGTTGAACAACCTGTGCCATTTGTTGCCAATGAAAACGACCAGAACCATCACGTACCTGACTCATATCTTGATTGGTCATTTCTGGGCGCAGAGGATGCAGTACTAGACGAGCATTAGCCGTCATCACCCAAAAATAGTTACCATTGTCATATCGGAGTGCCTTGATCGCTTCGATCGCTCGTTGCTTAGCTTCTTCTTCACCAATTCTTGATGCTAAACGAGCATAATAATCAACTAAACTGACCACTGATTGGACTTGATTTTCAACACTTTGTTGGCGTTCTTGAAAGGCCATTTCTCGTAACTTACTTACCCCGTAGAGGCTGATAAGCACAATCATGGCCAGAGAAATGAGTTCGATCACCAAGATTTTCTGACGAACGTTGAGGGCTCTAAGTATCTTTAACATAGTGTATTCCTAGCGCAAGCGTAATGACGGGCATTTTTGCCTCTGTATGATGATTCCATCCTGATTCTTTGTGATATTCATCCAAGAACCGGAGCTTACTATGGAAAACATTTACCGCTTATGCAACAGGACCATTATTTTTATGTGGATTTATTCTAACTTTCACGCAACAAACCTTAAACGTCCTCATCAATCAATGGTGAATCACCGCGCGATAACGCCTTTATGGGGTTGAACAACGTGCTGGCGGGCTTTTTCTTTTACTGCTCGTCGACCTTTTCTTGGTTTTAAATGCAGGTCGCTTAACCGGCGGTAAAGCTCGCAACGAGGCGGGGACAGGTTGTTGTTTCACTTGCTCTATCCATTGGCTAATTTGTCGCTCAAGATCTTCAATAAAGGGTTGATAAGCTTGACCTCTTTCTGCCATCGCTTGCAGTTGATGCTCCCAATGAGCGGTCATATCAGGATAAGTGGCTTGCAGCGGTAGCGCCTCCACCAGTCCTTTGCCAGCCGGAGTACTTTTTATCTGTTTTCCTTCTCGTGTCAGTAATTGACGCTTGAATAACGTATCTAAGATGCCAGCTCGAGTGGCTTCTGTGCCTAACCCATCGGTCTCACGAAGAATTTTCTTAAGCTCTTTATCTTCAACAAAGCGGGCGATCCCCGTCATCGCTTGCAATAACGTTGCCTCAGTAAAATAACGCGGCGGTTCGGTCTGGCAAGTTTTCATCTCTCCTTCGCGACAGATCAACGATGTCCCCTTTGGTAGCGGCGGCACAGTATCAATTCCATCCTCAGGTTGCTCTTGTTGCCCTATGACACTTTTCCAGCCTGCGAACACCAATTGTCTGCCTTTAGCAATAAAGGTTCCTCCTGCAATGGTAAATACGAGTTTAGCTTCAGCGTATACTGCGGGAGGATAAAATTGCAGTACGTACTGGCGAGCAATTAACTGATAAATATTCTGCTCAGCAGCAGAAAGTCCATGTACAGCACTTTGCTTAGGGGTAGGAATAATCGCATGATGCGCATCAACTTTACTGTCGTTCCACGCTTTAGAACGGAATGTACGGTCTGCACCGGCGACCGCAGTTTGTAATGGCTGAAGATTATGAGCAATCGCCGTCAGTATCGTATCCGCCTGAGTTAAATGTTCTTTAGGTAAATAACGACTGTCGGAACGTGGATAAGTGATTAACTTGTATTTTTCATACAGTGACTGACAAATATCCAATACTTGTTGAGCACTCAAACCATAGCGCTTGGCAGCATCAATTTGTAAGGCCGATAATGAATAAGGCAGTGGTGCTGCTTGCTTAGTTTGCGTTTGTTCTGACGCCACAACAATCGCTGGCTGATGTTGAATACGACGGGCAACATTTTCAACCAAAGCGCGGTTTAACACTCGTCCCTCTTCATCTTGCCAAGGCTGGCAGGCGTCACTAGGCTGCCAGCGAGCTCGAATATCAAACTCATGCCCTTCGACTTGATAAGGGATCAATGCGTGTAAGGTAAAATAATCATGGGCGACAAAATGGGCTATCTCGGCATCACGACGGACCACCAAACCCAGTATAGGTGTTTGCACTCGACCAACGGATAATACCCCTTGATAACCCGCTTTTTGTCCAAGCAAGGTATAAGCACGAGACATATTCATACCGTATAACCAGTCAGCCCGAGAGCGTGCTAAGGCTGAAATCGACAATGGAATAAATTCACGATTACTGCGCATTGTTGAAAGTGCGCGTTTCACCGCAGGCAAATTGAGATCGCTGATCAGTAAACGTTGAATGGTTTGCTGCTTTTGTTTAGAGACCTGACAATAATCGATAACCTCATCAACCAACAGTTGACCTTCGCGATCTGGATCGCCAGCATGGACAATTTCTTGGCTACTTTTTAGTAACTTACGCACTACGGCCAATTGTTGACTCGCCGTTTTCCGCGGCTTCAATTGCCACTTTTCGGGTAGGATGGGTAAATCAGCCAAATTCCACTTTTTGTATCGCGGATCATAGCTGTCCGGTTCCACTTGCTCCAGTAAATGACCAATACACCAAGTCACCTTATCGCCATTGGCACATTCAATAAAACCTTGCTGCTTTTTATGGGGCTTGGGCAACGCATCAGCAATGGCTCGGGCTAAACTGGGTTTTTCAGCAATGAATAAGCGGCTCATAACAGTCTAAAATCAGAAAAAATTAGGGCCACATTAACCAATGTGACCCTAAAAAATCAAGCTAAACTGTTTTTTTATACAGTATTACGCTTCATCTGTCGCGTTACGTGCGGCCGCTTCTTTAATTAATGGCTGTAGTTCACCTTTTTGGAACATTTCCAAAATAATGTCACAACCACCAATCAATTCACCTTCAACCCATAACTGGGGAAAAGTAGGCCACTGAGCATAAACCGGTAGCTCTGCGCGAATATCTGGATTTTGTAAGATATCGACGTAGGCAAATTTTTCACCGCACGCCATTAACGCTTGAGCGGCTTGCGAAGAGAAACCACAGCTTGGCAGTTTAGGTGACCCTTTCATATAAAGAAGAATTGGGTTTTCGGCAAGTTGCTGTTTAATTTTATCGATGGTTTCCATTGCTTCCTCTTAATGGATGGCTAAGTTAATCCCTTCCATTCTAAATCATTAAGAGAGAATAAAAAGCACATTCTGTTTATGGATTTAGCAGAGTAAGTATCAAGTGATCGCGGTATATTGACTTAACTGAACTTTTTCTTTCACTTGGGGTGTTAATAAAGTAAAAACTTGCTAAAATGCATAGCAAGTCAGTTTTATCGACTCCATTACAATAACACTGGAAGCAATCAAAGAAGTGTCTACATCAGTCGTGGGCCGTAACCTGTATTTGACCTCGTCTGCTTAGTCGTTTCTTTCCTCTCAACAACGGAGAATTGAACAATGGCATTTGAACTACCAGCACTACCTTACGCAAAAGATGCGCTACAACCGCACATTTCAGCAGAGACTTTGGATTACCACCACGGTAAACACCATAATACTTATGTCGTAAAATTGAATGGTCTGATCCCGGGTACAGAGTTTGAAGGCAAATCTCTCGAAGAGATCATCAAAACGTCAACGGGCGGTATTTTTAATAATGCGGCACAGGTATGGAACCACACGTTCTACTGGCACTGCCTATCTCCAAACGGCGGTGGTGAGCCAACAGGCGCAGTGGCAGAAGCCATCAATGCAGCCTTCGGTTCATTTGCTGAGTTTAAAGCAAAATTCACTGATTCTGCGATCAATAACTTCGGTTCGTCGTGGACTTGGCTAGTGAAAAAAGCAGACGGTTCATTGGCGATTATCAATACTTCTAACGCAGCAACCCCAATCACTGAAGAGGGCGTAACGCCTTTATTGACCGTTGATCTGTGGGAACATGCTTACTACATTGACTACCGTAACCTCCGTCCAGACTACATGAACGGCTTCTGGGCTCTAGTCAACTGGGAATTTGTTGCACAAAACCTAGCGAAGTAATCTTGGTTGATTAAGAGGTGAGAGCCGAATAACGCTCCAACCGATAAGCCTACCTCAAATAAGGTAGGCTTTTTTTATTAAAGTTTTTCCTTCATGTGCCGTTATTAGTGGTGCATTGAGGAGAAACCATGCAAGTACATACATTAGACAAAGCCGGAATAATTAATGAGTTGCAGCTCGGAACTGGGGTCAACCAAGCGGTACAGCAAGGTCGTCATGCCGATTTCGCTCTATTCATGGCACTCTTCTCTAATGATGTTCGCGATACCACGCCTATCGAGCCGATCACCACTCACCGTACGACTGAAGATCAGCTACGTCAACGCTTTGAACTGCCAGCATGTCAAGCACTACGCAATGATCAAAGCTCTTACGCTATTTCGGCTCAGCAAGCAAAACTGTTTCACTCTGGCGGCATGGCGAGCGCCAAACTGTCGCACTATTTGCAACCAGAAGTGCTCACTTACCTCCCTGAAGACACTGAAAACTTCCCAGAAGACGTGTATTTAAATCTCTCTGGGCATGACCGCCGTCATCTCGCACAGCAAGAGAATAAGACGTTGATGATAATGGATTTATATCCTCAGCTTAATCACGCCCTTAGGCAAGATCAACTACGAGCTCAGGTATAGGATATATCTCGACGACTCTGAAAATAGCGAATCATCGATCAAAAAGGTTCTCTTTTTATCCGCCCAAAAGCTAACCGCCCCTAGAGCAGCTGTGTATATTTTTGCTTAAGCCTTGTCGCCGAATGTGAATAAGCGCAAAGAAAAAACGATTGCTTTTCGAACAACTGGGTTTATTTGAAGCAATTCACACCATCATATCAAACCGTCAACCATGCTTAACGTACTCGATGGTCACGGCACCTCCAAGGAAGGCACACAATGAAAATTAAAAGTGCATTAATTTTAATTACTTCAGCTAATTCGCTACTGGGCAGCACGCTGGCGATGCATTTTGCTCGTTTGGGGGCTAACGTTATATTATGTGATACCAATCATAGTGCTTTAGTCACCACCTGGCAGCATTGCTACGCGATCAGTCATCGTGTTCATTACTACACGTTACCCGACCGCTCTCCAACGAGTATTCATCAGTTATTTGATTATATTGAAACCACCTACCACTCAGCCCCGGACGTGTTAATCAATCACTGGCCAAGCGTCAGTTTTCCTTCTTTGGTGGATGAACAGCCTACAGAGCGTTTTATTCAACAATTGGCCAATATGGCTTCATCCCTCTTTACCTTTGGGCAAACTTGCTCAGAAAGGATGCGTCAGCATCAAGCAAAAGGAGTGATTGTTAATCTCGTCTGGCACAATACCGCACAACAACAAGCTGGAATGGAAAATACCAATTCTATGGTTGCCGGCTTTACCCAAAGTTGGGCCAGAGAGTTAACGCCCTATAATATTCGTGTCGGTGGCGTGATCCCGATGGCGGGAGGCAATCATCACAATCTGCATTGGGCTGAAATTCAAGATGAGCTTATACGTAATACCGAATACATTGTGACTAATGACTATTTCAGTGGACGAGTCATGTCAGCATGATGGCAAAGAGAATACAGAAATAGAAAGTGCAGATCACTTTAGGGTCAAGTGACCTGCACTCATTGGATCTCAATAACAGATGGTATCAAGAAAAACTAGAATCCGCCGTCGAGGTAATCATCAAGGAAATCTTCTTGATCAGTGTCGTAATGTTCTGTGTCTCGTTCAGCTTTAAAGTCACGACGTTGTAAATAGACTTCTCGCGTTAATGCGTAAGGATCAGGAGAACGCTGTAGCATGGCTTCTTGAGGCACTAAAGCGGCTCGAGTTTCCATTCCTTGAACCGCCCATTTACCAATACTTCCCCAAATATTCAAATACGCAAGAGGAACATACCAACCATCAACCGTATCCGCCACTTCCCGCACAGTATAAGGTCCATAACCCGGTACCATTAAGTATGGTCCGTTACCGACACCGTAATAACCTATCGCATCTCCAAATTGTTTGTCATCATGCTTACGAATTCCGGCTTCTGAGGCGATATCAATCAAACCTAAAAGCCCAAAAGTACTGTTTAACCAAAAACGGTTAAAATGATCGAGCGCTTTTTCGCCATTCCCCATGATCAGGTTATTAACCATACTGGCTGGCTCATCTAAATTGGATAAGAAATTCGCTAAACCGCGTCTTAATGGTGACGGGACATAATCGACATAAGCCAGTGAAACAGGACGAGCTAGGTAGGGATCTAGGTAGTCATAGTTAATTTTCCACATCGCGCGATTAAACCCCTCTAAAGGGTCATTAGGATGTGATTCATTATGTGGATTTTCAGGTACCGAGCTACATCCGGCCAGTACCAGCATCAATAAAAGCATTGCTATCCGTAACAAACGGCTGGGCATGGTCATAATCCAATTGGTGAAAAGTCATTGCGACATTGCTCGACTTTTACAATATAAAAATAGGGTGAATATAACAATATGAGCCTTAAAATATCATATTATCGTCGAATTTGTCTTATTGATGTAACCAGAATATTAGGTCATCAGTAAACAAAAAGCGTCGATTGCTATTAATCATTTTCAGTAACCAATAAAAATGATTAATGAGTTATTCAAAAC
>NZ_WXWK01000013.1:0-15256 GCF_009904835.1 Vibrio sp. V33_P6A3T137
TGATAACGCAACTGCTCAACAACGGGCACAAAACCGTCGAGTAGAAATTAAATAATAATTAGTTTATGTTTTTCCACTGAATATCGGCTCTCTCTGGTATTCGGTGGTTTTTTTATTTGCTTCCCCATCAAAAATTTTGAACATCTAGGCCAATTCCCTTCGGTTCTCTTCTTACGGCTGCACTTTATACTAGCGTATCAATACTGAGTAGCAAAATACGTAAAGAGAGGTCAAGCATGGGTAGACTAGTGGCAGGCCAATGGCAGGACGTTTGGTACGATACGAAACAGAGCAATGGGCAATTTGTGCGTGAAGACGCTGGTTTTCGCGATTGGATAGACAATACACCGAATGCTCGATTCACTCCCGATTCAGGTCGTTATCATCTGTATGTTTCTTTAGCTTGTCCATGGGCGCACCGCACGTTGATCTTTCGAGAGTTAAAACAATTGACGGACCATATTGACGTAACAGTGGTTTGCCCTGATATGCTAAGCCATGGCTGGCAGTTTGGTATCCCCGAGCCTTTATTTGGCCATCGTTTTTTGCATCAACTCTATACTCAAGCCAAAGCGGATTATACCGGACGCGTTACTGTGCCAGTACTATGGGATAAACAAACCCAAACCATCGTCAGTAATGAATCTGCAGATATTATCCGAATGTTTAACTCGGCGTTTAACTCATTAACCGGCAATGATATCGACTATTACCCATTGGCATTGCGTGAAGTGATTGATGATTGGAATGCTTTTATTTATCCCAATATTAATAATGGCGTTTATCGCTGTGGTTTTGCTACTACCCAGCAAGCATATGAAGAAGCGTATGAAGCACTCTTTGCTGCTCTAGATAAGGTCGAACAACATTTGGCAACGCATCGTTATTTGGCTGGAAAAGTGTTAACTGAAGCGGATTGGCGATTGTTCACTACCTTGATTCGTTTTGATGCGGTGTATGTGGGTCATTTTAAATGCAATAAGCGACGGATTGCTGATTATCCTCATCTTAATGGCTATCTTAAAGATTTGTATCAGCATCCGGGAGTGCGTGAAACGACGGATTTTTATCATATCAAGCGGCATTATTATTTTAGCCATAGCATGATTAATCCAACGCAAGTGGTGCCAAGAGGTCCAGAACTTGATCTTGAGAGTGCTCATGGTCGTGAACAGTTAAGTTAATCGACATTTGGTCGTCATGATTAAAAAAGCCCTCGAATTACATCGAGGGCTTTTTGTCTGCCATTAACCGTGAGCAATCATTATCTCAATTATTTTTGCTCTTGGTCTGCTTGAATCGCAGTTAAGGCGATGGTGTAGACGATATCGTCAACCAAAGCACCACGTGATAAGTCGTTCACCGGCTTACGCATGCCTTGCAGCATTGGACCGATAGAAACCAGATCCGCTGAACGCTGTACGGCTTTATAAGTGGTGTTACCTGTATTCAGATCAGGGAAGATAAACACGGTTGCTTTACCTGCGACTGGAGAATTCGGTGCTTTAGAAGCCGCGACATTTTCCATGATGGCAGCGTCGTACTGCAGAGGCCCGTCAATGATTAAATCAGGACGTTTCTCTTGAGCAAGACGAGTGGCTTCGCGCACTTTATCCACATCCGCGCCTTTACCAGAGGTGCCGGTTGAGTAAGAGATCATCGCGACGCGAGGCTCAATACCGAATGCAGCCGCAGAGTCTGCCGATTGAATCGCGATCTCCGCCAGTTGTTCAGCAGTTGGATCTGGGTTAATCGCGCAGTCACCGTAAACCAAAACTTGGTCAGGCAGCAGCATGAAAAATACGGAAGAGACGATCGAAGCGTTCGGTGCAGTTTTGATGATCTGGAATGGTGGAACAATGGTATTGGCTGTGGTGTGAACCGCACCAGAAACAAGACCATCGACTTCATTCGCTTCAAGCATCATGGTGCCGAGGAATACCGAATCTTCCAGTTTTTCACGAGCGACGACTTCGGTCATGCCTTTCGCGCCACGCAGCTCAACCAAACGAGCAACGTAATTTTCACGAACGGCTGCAGCGTCAATAATTTCAACGCCTGCACCAAGCTCAACGCCTTGCAATGCAGCAACGCGCTTGATCTCTTCTGGGTTACCAAGCAGTACGCATTTTGCAATACCGCGCTCTGCACAGATCGCCGCGGCTTTAACGGTACGTGGCTCATCACCCTCTGGTAGCACGATACGTTTGTTAGCACGACGAGCAAATTCAGTCAGTTGATAACGGAACGCTGGTGGGCTTAAACGACGCGTTGCTTGAGTGCCTTCGGTCAGCGAATCAATCCATGGGCCATCAATGTGGCTAGCAACATGTTCACTGACAAACTCAACGCGCTCTTTATCATCCGCTGGAACTTCAAGGCTAAAGCTTTGTAGGTTCAATGAGGTTTGCCAAGTATTGCCTTGCGCTTTGAAAATCGGTAGGCCAGTATCAAAAGCAGGCTTACATAGGTTAGCGATCTCTTTAGGAATATCGTAACCACCGGTCAGCAATACGGCACCAATTTCTACGCCATTCATCGCCGCTAAAGCAGCAGCAACAATAACGTCAGGACGGTCTGCTGAAGTCACTAATAATGAGCCAGGTTTAAAGTGCTCAATCATATGCGGGATAGAGCGTGCACAGAAAGTGATGCTCTTAATGCGTCGACTGTTGATATCACCTTCATTAACGATTTCGGCTTTGAGATGTTTCGCCATATCAATCGCACGAGTCGCGATAAGGTCAATGCTCCATGGCACGCAACCAAGTACGCGAATTGGGCTACTGTTGAAGATTTGCATTACTTCAAGGTTGGCCTGTTTTGCACCATCGGCATCGTCAAAAATCTCTGACAAATCGGGACGAGTACGACCCGCATCATCGACTGGCGCATTGAGTTTGTTAATAACCACACCAGAGATGTTTTTATTCTTAGTGCCGCCAAAGTTAGAGCAAGCGACTTCAATACGCTCTTTGAGCTGAGTTGGATTATCAGTACCAGGCGTGGCAACGAAGACAATTTCAGCGCCTAACGTTTTAGCAATCTCTGCATTAACTTGGTTGGCAAAAGGATGCTTACGCGTTGGGACTAAACCTTCGATTAACGTGACTTCGGCATCAACAATAATTTGGTTATAGCGTTCAACAACCGTTTCCAGTAGTACATCCATTTTTTCGCCGCCAATCAGCGCTTCGGCTGCTGACATGGCCATTGGTTCTGCAATTTTGATATCGCTACTATGACGAATAATGGTTGATGTTAAATCTGGCTGATCGCCACCGCTACGTGGCTGTGAAATTGGTTTGTAAAAAGAAACGCTTACACCTTTACGCTCCATGGCGCGTAAAAGGCCCATGCTCACGCTGGTTAAACCAACACCGGCACTGATTGGGACAAGCATAATAGTACGGGACATACGTAAAGTACCTCAACACTATCGATACAATCTAAACGAGTTAGATTGAAAGGAACAAAGCCCAACGCCGTATTCCGTAAGAATAGGTCTTGAGCCCCTAAAAAATTGGCTACATCTCGAAAACGCTAGATAAACCTTGCCGATGAGCGATGCTATTCGGCAAGGAGAAAAGAGTAGCCCACAAGGACGATTAGATGCCAGCTAAGCGTGCCGTATCTTCAGCAATCACCAGTTCTTCGTTGGTCGAGATAACCATCGCAGGGATACGGCTGTTTGCTGTGGTGATCACACCTTCACCGCCAAAACGAGCTTTGAGGTTAGCGGCGCTATCGACTTCAATACCAAAAATGGCTAAACGATTTAGAACCATTTCGCGAATTGGACCCGAGTTCTCACCGATACCACCAGTAAAGACGATGGCGTCTAAACGGCCATCCAAGCTTGCAGTGTAACCTGCTACGTATTTAGCGAGGCGATGGCAGAATACGTCCATTGCGCGAGTCGCTTCTTCTTTTTCACCGTAGTTATCTTCAACAAAACGGCAGTCTGAAGTCACTTGAGTTAAGCCTTGTAGGCCAGACTCTTTGGTTAGCATCGTGTTGATTTGCTCAACCGAGTAACCTAATGCATCATGTAGGTGGAAAATGATCGCAGGATCGATATCACCACAACGAGTACCCATTACTAGGCCTTCAAGTGGTGTTAAGCCCATTGACGTATCAACCGATTGACCGTTTTTAATTGCACAAACTGAAGCACCGTTACCTAAATGGCAGTTAATGATGTTCAATTCATTGGCTAGTTTACCTAAACGCTCAGCGGCTTCACGAGCAATAAATAGGTGAGAAGTTCCATGCATACCGTAGCGACGGATACCGTGCTCTTTATAAAGATGGTAAGGTAGTGCGTATAGGTAAGCTTCTTCAGGCATGGTTTGGTGGAATGCGGTGTCAAATACAGCAACATTTTTCAGCGCTGGAAAAGCTTTTTTAGCCGCATTGATACCAATGATGTGCGCAGGGTTATGCAGAGGTGCGAAAGTTGCAGCGTCTTCAATCCCTTTTAATACAGAATCATCGATTAGCGCTGATTGAGTGAATTGCTCACCACCGTGTACCACTCGGTGACCAATAGCTGCAAGGTTTTCAGCCAGTTCAGGTTTTGAAGCAAGGATGGTATCAACCATAAATGCGAGCGCTTCTTCGTGAGCTGCGCCATGACCTAATTGAGCTTCATGTTTACCATCAAGTTTCCATTTGATACGCGCTTCAGGAAGGTGCAGACATTCTGCAAGACCGGAGAGATGCTCATTGCCGTTTTCTGCATCAACAACCGCAAACTTGAGCGAAGAACTACCGCAGTTTAAAACTAAAACTAGCTTGGACATGTATAACTACCTGTATAATCAGTTAGGATAAAATTTAACCACAAGAATAGCTGAACCCGTAAAAAGTGAGAACTAATCTTGATCAATAACACGGTGAATATCCGTATAATAGGGACGTGACTGAATCAGTATAATCGCCGACGCATTCCATGCTGATTTCGTCTTACGGTTGCCTAAATTGTAAATAACAGCAACAATAAGATTGAGAGTCCGCAGAGGATAGCGATAATGGCTCAGTATAACAAAAAAAATTTGAAACAATATTAGCTTTAGTCAAATTTTTACGCCATTTGTTGAATCATTAAACTATTTTTTAGTCTTAAGGTTCATCAACAGTGAAGGAGAGAGGGTATGGCCAACAGAGCAGGAATCATCCATAGTTTAAGAGATGGCCAAAAGTACATGGATACCTGGCCAATGCGTAAAGAGCTCAACTTACTGTTTCCCGAAGCACGTATCATAAAAGCGACCCGTTTTGGCATTAAAGTCATGCCTGCCATTGCGGCGATTAGCGTATTGACTCAAATGAGCTTTCATAATTTACAAGCCATGCCACAAACCATTGTGGTGGCTCTGTTTGCGATCAGTTTGCCATTACAAGGCATTTGGTGGTTGGGCAGCCGTGCGAATACTCAATTGCCTCCTTCATTGGCAGGCTGGTATCGTGAATTGCACCAAAAAATCATTGAGACGGGTTTTGCGCTTGAGCCACTCAAAGCGAAACCTCGTTATAAAGAACTGGCTTTAGTGCTCAACCGCGCTTTTCGTCAGTTAGATAAAGGGGCGTTAGAGCGCTGGTTTTAAATAAGATATCGACGGTCATATGACCATATAAACAAAACACCGCGCCGCTGATTGAGCCGCGCGGTGTTTTGTTTTGGGGAGCCGATTAGCGCAGTTGATCGCGATAGCGTTGAAAGTGGCTCACGATGGCGTTGACGTCAGTCAGTGTGCGTATCTCTCTAAATAGCTCTGCCGCTTCTGGATACGCTTGACGTAAATACGAAAACCACTGCTTGACGCGGTTAGGATAGTAGCGACCTTTATCTCCGCGCACTTCATAGGCAGAGTACTCGAGTAATAATTCGACAACTTGATTCCAAGGCATTGGCGCATGGTTGTATTTGACTATATTGCCTAAATTAGGAATATTCAGCGCGCCGCGGCAAACCATTAAAGAATCAACACCAGTCGTACTAATACAAGCTTGCGCATCGGCATAATTCCAAATTTCACCGTTGGCTATCAAAGGGATGGTGCTTTTTTGGCGGATCTGATCAATATAGTCCCACTGAATTTCACTGGCTTTGTAGCCACCCGCTTTGGTTCGCGCATGTACGGTCAGCTCATCGGCCCCTGCCTGAGTCACCGCATCGACAATGTCAAAACAGTCATTAGGATCTTCCCAGCCTAAGCGAATTTTAGCGCTGACAGGGATGTGTTTCGGTACCGCGTCACGGCAGGCTTTAACCACCTGATAAATCAATTCAGGGTGTTGCAGCAGTGCCGCGCCGCCTTTGCTTTTATTGACCATTTTCGCGGGACAACCAAAATTGAGATCAACGCCATAGGCGCCCAATTCTGCGGCGCGCACGGCGTTTTCTGCCATCCATTGTGGCTCTTGGCCTAAAAGCTGGACTTTGATTGGGGTGCCGGATTGAGTGCGTGAAGCGTGTTTAAGCTCGGGACAAAGACGATAGAAAACATGATCCGGTAGGAGCAAATTGACCACGCGAACAAATTCGGTGACGCAAAAATCGTAATCATTGATTTCGGTGAGCATTTGACGCATCAAGTGGTCAAGAACGCCCTCCATTGGGCCTAAAATAACGCGCATAATAAAGAGTGGTACCGCCAATAACAAAGACGCGAGATTGTAGTGGCAGATGGGCGATGAGTCATCCTCTTTTGTCGTCTTACGGATCGATTGTAGCAAGTGATACTCGGATCATGGCTGCAACTGACAACGGTTTACGTTTATACTGTGTCAATCTTAATTGACCGATACCGATAATTTATGAACTACCCATTGATAATGCTCCCTAAGCACTTCTGCTCTGTATCCCCCTTGTTTATCGAAGGCAGTATATTAGCGGCGAATTTTGCTACTCAGCCACTGGATCCTAAGCAGTGGTTAAGTGAGTTGTTTCCAGACAATGTCGATGAACTGGAACCTTTGGTTACCGCCCAGATCAATGCACAGTATCAGCAGCTTAAAGCCAATCAATTTGCGTTGTTAAGTCTTTTATCGCAACACGCAGAATCACGTGAAAAGGGGTTAACGGAGTTTGCTCAGGGGTTTATGAGTCTATGGCCGATGATCGAACCGCAATGGCAGACGAGCAGTCATTCCGATGGTTCATTACGCATGCTACAAGCGTTATTAACCACCTTAATGTTGGCGATTGATGAAGCGGGGACTCATCAGCAGATGCAAGCCGCGGGTTATCAATCATTGCCCACGTTAGCGCATATGATTGAACAACTGGATTTAATGGTTCATGAGGTGGCGCTGGCCGCCGATGAAGCGATGCTTGGTGCTAAAGCCCAAACCATTAATCCTTATAAACAAGTTGGGCGTAACGACGCTTGTCCATGTTCGAGTGGTAAAAAATTCAAGCATTGCTGTGGCCAATAACCACACTTAGACGGCGTCATGTCAACCTTGTTTTCGACATGACGCGGTTTAACCACGAACTTTTTCTACCGAATATTGACATATAAAACAAGGAAAGCCGTTATACCTTAGCATTGAAGATATTGATGCGGTTAATCATCACGGATTTATCCTTAAGTCAGGTTGTCAGGAGTAAAAATAAAATGAAAAAATGGATAGTGCTGCTGTTTTGTAGCTTTTCGGTATTGGCGAGTCCTAAAGAGACGCTGAGTCAGCGTTTAGCATTAACCGAAGGTTTTAGTGCCCAGTTTGATCAGCAAGTGCTGAGTCCTGAAGGGGAAACAGTCATGGAAGGTAAGGGCACCGTTGAAGTGGCTCGTCCGGGATTGTTTCGCTGGGAAACCTTTGAACCGGATGAAAATATCTTGGTCTCCGATGGACAAACACTGTGGTATTACAGCCCATTTATCGAACAAGTCTCAATTTATAATCAGCAACAAGCCACCGAGCAGACACCTTTTATATTGCTGACTCGTAATCAAGCCAGTGATTGGAATGCGTACCAAGTGGAAGCTGAAGGCGATGTGTTTACCTTAACACCGATTACCTTTGAATCGAACCAAGGACGTTTTCAGATCGTGATTGATGCACAAGGGAAAGTGACCGGATTTACCGTCATCGAGCAAGATGGTCAGCAAAGTCGTTTTACGTTCCATAATGTCACTTTGCAAAAGCCGCCTATCAGCCGTTTTCAATTTGTCATCCCCGATGGGGTTGATGTTGATGATCAACGCTAATAACAAAATCAATGAGCGATCGTGAGTAATTACCGTTTAGATTTTTCAGGGGATGAAGATTTTCGTCCCCTTGCGGCACGTATGAGGCCACAAACCATTGAGCAATATATTGGCCAGCAGCACATTCTTGGCCAAGAGAAACCACTGCGTCGTGCGTTACAGGCGGGGCATCTTCACTCGATGATTCTTTGGGGCCCGCCGGGAACTGGAAAAACGACGCTAGCTGAAGTCGCTGCCAATTACGCGAATGCTGAAGTAGAACGTGTCTCAGCCGTCACGTCCGGCGTTAAAGAGATTCGCGCGGCTATCGATAGAGCGAGAGAAAATCAGCGCGTCGGGCGGAGGACGATTCTTTTTGTCGATGAGGTTCATCGCTTTAATAAATCACAGCAAGATGCTTTTTTACCGCATATTGAAGATGGAACGGTGACCTTTATAGGCGCGACAACGGAGAACCCGTCATTTGAATTAAACAATGCGTTGTTATCTCGCGCACGGGTGTACAAACTCACCTCATTGAGCGTCGATGAAATTTTACAAACACTGCAACAAGCGATTGACGACAAGCAAAAAGGGCTTGGCCAACATCCAGCTGATTTTCATGATAACGTTTTGCAGCGGCTCGCCGAGTTGGTTAATGGCGATGCACGAATGTCGCTCAATTATTTAGAACTGTTGTATGACATGGCAAGTCAAGATGCGCAAGGCCGTAAACAGATCACGCTCAGTTTATTGGCTGAAGTGGCGGGAGAAAAAGTCGCTCGTTTTGATAATAAAGGCGATATTTGGTACGACTTAATCTCGGCATTACACAAGTCGATTCGTGGTTCCAATGCCGATGCCGCCTTGTATTGGATGGCGAGAATGATCAGCGCAGGGTGCGACCCATTATATATTGCGCGTCGTTTACTCGCGATTGCTTCTGAAGATGTGGGTAATGCAGACCCAAGAGCAATGCAAGTCGCTCTCTCTGCTTGGGACTGTTTTACCCGTGTCGGTCCAGCTGAAGGTGAGCGCGCGATTGCTCAAGCGGTGGTTTATTTGGCCTGTGCTCCGAAAAGTAATGCAGTTTATACCGCTTGGAAACAGGCCCTGAATGATGCTCGTAACTTACCAGAGTATGAGGTGCCAGCACATTTGCGTAATGCACCGACTCATTTAATGAAAGATCTCGGGTATGGTGCGGAATACCGTTATGCCCATGATGAGCCTGGGGCTTTTGCCGCTGGTGAGCGTTACTTACCGCCAGAAATGATAGGTAAGCGTTATTATCAGCCAACTAATCGTGGCCTAGAAACTAAGATTGCGGAAAAACTCCAGTATCTAGCCGATTTAGACGCAAAAAGCCCACAAAAGCGCTATGAAAAGTAGTGGCTTTTGGTTATCTTTGGCTGAGTAAATTCAATACGTGTGATGTTGTTCAAAAAAACAACGTCCATGTTTCTTCACAACATTAAAGCATAGGATTAGCAATGCTGGATTCTAAATTACTTCGCACAGAGCTGGATGAAACAGCTGCAAAATTAGCACGTCGTGGCTTTACGCTCGACGTCGACACCATTCGCACCCTTGAAGAGCAACGTAAGTCGATTCAAGTCGAAGTTGAAAATTTACAATCCACGCGTAACTCCATCTCCAAGCAAATTGGCCAACTGATGTCGCAAGGTGATAAAGCGGGCGCGGAAGCGATTAAGCAGCAAATTGGTACTCTCGGTGAGGATCTCGACAGCAAGAAAGTTGAGTTAGACAAAATCCAAGCGGAACTAGAAGCGATCACGCAAACCGTGCCTAATATTCCTGATAGTTCAGTACCCGATGGTAAAGATGAAGACGACAACGTGGAAGTGTCACGCTGGGGTACACCGAAAGAGTATGATTTTGAAGTGAAAGATCATGTCGACTTAGGTGAAATGAGCGGCGGTTTAGACTTTGCGAGTGCAACCAAAATTACTGGCGCTCGTTTTGTGATCATGAAAGGCCAGTTTGCTCGTTTGCATCGTGCCATTGCCCAATTTATGCTTGATTTGCACACCGAACAACATGGTTATACTGAGCTATACGTTCCTTACTTAGTCAACCAAGAGACGTTATTTGGTACTGGTCAGCTACCTAAATTCGGTAAAGATCTGTTCCACACCGAGCCATTGACGGAAAAAGCCAGCGATGAAGATCCACGTCGTTTTTCTTTGATCCCAACGGCCGAAGTTCCAGTGACCAACTTGGTACGTGATGTGATTTTGGATGAGGCAGAGTTGCCACTGAAAATGACCGCTCACACACCATGTTTCCGCTCTGAAGCCGGATCTTATGGACGCGATACGCGTGGTTTGATCCGCATGCACCAATTTGACAAAGTTGAGCTGGTGCAGATCACTAAGCCAGAAGATTCGATGGCGGCGTTAGAAGAGTTGACCGCTCATGCAGAAAAAGTGCTGCAACTGTTAAATCTTCCTTACCGTAAAGTGGTGCTATGTACCGGTGATATGGGCTTCGGTGCTTGTAAAACTTACGACTTAGAAGTGTGGGTACCCGCGCAAAAAACCTACCGTGAGATTTCATCATGCTCAAACATGTGGGATTTCCAAGCTCGCCGTATGCAAGCTCGCTTCCGTCGTAAAGCAGAAAAGCGCCCTGAGTTAGTACACACGCTGAATGGTTCTGGTCTAGCGGTTGGCCGTACCATGGTAGCGATTTTGGAAAACTACCAGCAAGCGGATGGCCGCATTGAAATCCCAGCGGTATTACAAAAATACATGGGTGGTTTAACCCACATCGGTTAATTTCTGCCTTATTGTTACTCAAAACCGACGCTCAGTGCGTCGGTTTTTTATTACCTCATTTTTATGATCACTAATCTAGAGTTTTAATTACAGCAAAGAAAATACAAATGATAATTGATCTTATTTGTATTTGCGTGCAGAATAGGCGAGTTTTTATAACGTATTGTCCTATTTGAAATTTATGAAATACATTTTCGCAATTTGTAGTCTGTTTATCCTATTGAGTAATACAGTGCTTGCTCAAGATCCACAAGCTTGGCTACGTGATTCAACTCGACAATCTTCAGCGGTATTAGAGTATTTACAAGCCAATAATCTTGCTAGCGATGACTACTTTCGTAATTTGGAGTCAGTCACTACCCACTTAATTGACCAATGGCGCCTTATGGTGGGCGAGTCAACAGACTCACCTTGGTTGATCCACGGTGACTTTGAATGGCGTTTATCTCAACATCAGCAGCAATTAGTATTACAGCGTCGTTCACGTGATGGTGGAGAGAGTAAGATCATTTATGATTTCACACCACGGCAACAAGTATCGGCTTATTATGATATTGGTAGTTGGGTGATTCAGCCTGCTAGCAATCATTTATTTTTTACTGAAGATATTCAAGGTAATGAATCGTATCGAGCGGTAAAAATAAACTTATCTGATAAAAGCGAGCAAATACTTGCGACCCATTTATCTGCTCAATTAACCATCCCTGAGCAAGGTAATACCTTATATGTGATTGGGAAAAATCATGAGACTCAACGAGCAGATAGGCTGATGGCAGTATCATCATTAGCCAGTTTTGAGCCGGTTATCTTATGGCATGAAGAAAGAGCAGATTGGATGCTATCTTTCTATCGAGCTAGTGATAGTAATTACTTGATTGTACAAAGTAATAATGAACAAGCAACTGAACAGAGGATATTGAATTTCTCAACCGGAAAGCTATCGTCACCACTTAAAGAGTCGAAGGATTCGCTGGAATATTATGCCGATATCAGGCGCAATAAATTGTATATCAATAGTAATTTAGACGGTGAATTTACTCTATACCAAGCGGATATCGATAGTTTTCATGAATGGAAGCGTTTTTCTCAACAGATTAATGGTATCCAGCAGTTTTACTTATTTTCAGCTGGTATCGCAATAACTGAACAGCAGGGCGAGGACTTGATACTTTCGGCGTTTGATTATGATAGCAATTTACGCAAACGTATCAAGATTAATCAGCCTGGTGAAGTGGCATGGATTAGTCACAATGGTGATTTTGCTAGTAATGAGATCCGTATTCGGAGTATGTCGTTGATATCACCCCCTCAATGGCAAAAGTTTGCAATGGATAGCTTGGTTCTTTCGACTATTTCTCAAGATCATTATCCTAATTACCGGCAGCAAGATTACCATACGCAACAGATTAGCGCGTCTTATTCTGGGGTGGATGTGCCGATTACATTAGCTTATCGCAAGGATAAGCTGACCGAGACTTCCCCAGTGATCCTCTATGGTTACGGTGCCTATGGCTACACGATGAAACCATATTTTATGCCGCAAATCATTAGTCTATTAGATCAGGGGTTTATCTATGCGATCGCTCATGTTCGTGGCGGTGGTTATTTTAATAACGCATGGCATGATGCTGGCAGAGGGATGTTAAAACCCAATTCGATTAATGACTTTATTTCAGCCGCTCAGACATTACGACGTTATGCTCCAGCAGATAATCAACATCCGACGATTCATCGCCAAATTTTTGCTTTGGGTTCCAGTGCAGGAGGAACGTTAGTTGCTGGTGCACTGAATCAAGCACCAGAACTATTTTCTGCTGCTGTGCTCAAGGTCCCTTTTGTTGATGTCATCAATAGTATGTCAGATCCAACACTACCTTTGTCAGAGCAACAATACCGAGAGTGGGGGAATCCAAATCATGCATCAGAGCTAGCTATAATGCGAACTTATGATCCATACCACAATATTAAAGCACTCTCCTATCCGCCATTATTGGTCCAGATCGGCTTACATGATCAACGGGTTCCTTTTTGGGAAGGGGCGAAGTATTTAACGCAGATTCGAGCGTTAACCAGTGGTAAAGGGCCTTATTTATTACAAACTGATTTTGAATCTGGTCACGTAATGGACAGAAGAAAATCATTGCAACAACAAGCCAAAGAGTATGCCTTTTTCATTTCTTTAGCCAATTTGTCCAATAAGACGGAGTAAACATGAAACCTAATCTTGTTGCTGTCGCAGTGCTTTCAGTGCTGGCGAGCGAGATTGTTTGCGCTGAACAAAGCGATCCAGTTCAGGCTACAGAAAAAATAATAGTCACAGCCAATAAAATTGAACAATCTTTGTCTGAAGTGGCTGGTTCGATTGCCGTGATCACCGGTGAAGAATTAGAGCGACGTGGTCATACTGAATTGTATGATGCCATAAGACACGAACCTGGCGTCTCCGTTACTGGTGGTGCTGGTCGTCCACAAAATATTACTATTCGTGGAATGAGCGGTAATCGCATTGCCATTGTACGCGATGGCATTATGAATGCTGATGGTTATGGTGCGAATGACCTGAATGACAAAGTTGGTCGTAACTCTTTCGATCTCTCGAATGTTAAGCGAATTGAAATTGTTAAGGGAGCAAGTTCTACCTTACATGGATCAGGCGCAATTGGTGGTACTGTCCTGATTGAATCAATGCAAGCGGATGATTATTTATTGGGTAAAGATTTTTATGCTGATGGGGCAGTTACTTACACCGGGATTAGTGATAAATATAAACTTAACAGTAATCTGGCTTTTCGTTACAACAATATCAATTCTTTGCTCTCTTTAGCCTATTGGGAAGGGAAACATACTCGTAATTATCAGCAAGACTTATATCAACGTGAATTAGAAGGCCATAGTGTATCTTATCAACTGAGCCATTTCTTAAACGATGAATGGCGATTAAATTGGTCAACGGAATGGTATCGCGAGCAGCAGTATCGTCATGAGGGCAGTGGTGGTATTCAGCCAGATGGCCGATGGAACTTAGCTCGTTATTATGAAGACTCGCACACAGATGAGTGGAATATTTCGCTTGGGGTTGAATATCAACCTTATGATCATCAATGGCTAGATGAAATGACAGCCAAGTTATATTGGCGTGATACGCAAGATTCTCAGATGATCGATCGTCTTTATCAAAGACCTAATCAAAATAATCTGCTTATTCATCGACGAACGAGTGAAGATAAGACGTTTTCCGATCAACAACTCGGTATCAAGTTTGATATTAGTAAACAATTTCATACAGCGAATGTACAACATACATTCGTGTATGGTGCTGGTTTAGCCAGTAATTATTATGAGCGCACCACTCAGACTCATCGTGCTCAATCTGAGCAGCAAGAAATGACTACTCATCAGCCTTTTACTCCAGCACGAGCCTACAATTTAGGTTTGTATGCTAGAGATAATATTGAATTAAGGGATTGGGATATTGCGTTCGGTTTGCGGTTTGATACACATAGATTAAAGCCTGATGGTAATGCGATACAGAACCTTATTCCTGAGCAATCTATTAACAGCCATCAATGGTCACCAAGTTTTTCATTAGCCAAAAAACTGACACCACATCATCAAGCTTATTTTTCTTATAGTCACGGATATCGGGCACCAAGTTACGATAAAGCTTATGGTTTTGTTTCGCACGAGCATATCCCGTTAACGCCATTCATCATTATTCCTAATATGGATCTGAAAGCAGAGACCAGCGACTCGTTTGAAATTGGACATAAGTTTGATTCAGGACAATCTCAAGCCTATTTCGCTATTTTTTATCAAAAATTTAAAAACTTTATTGATATTAAAGAGGTCGGCATGGATGGCCCTAATACTCTAAAGCAATACCAAAATATTAGCGGTGTTGAAACTTATGGCGCGGAGCTATCACTTTCAAAGGCATTAACAGACGTTTGGCAGATTGCGGCTAAAGCCGGTTATGTGGATGGCAAAGATGACAATGGTGAACATATTCGCTCTTTGACACCATGGGAAGGCAATGTAGAAGTTAGTTATGATTCACAAGGGCTTACTAGTGCATTTGCTTGGAATTGGGCATCGTCGATGAATCGAACCCCAACATGTATTAATGAATTCAATCAAGCAGTCTCTTGTGCTAGCACTGAGTCATGGCACAGTTTTGATTGGTATATAACTTATCAATGGACTCCAGCTTTTACGCTCAGTGGCTCAGTGATTAATATTTTTGATAATGAATATATC
>NZ_WXWK01000037.1:0-15067 GCF_009904835.1 Vibrio sp. V33_P6A3T137
GTGCTGTCTTTTTGCAACATCGCCAGTAACTGTTTATCAATGCGATCCATATCCACCACCTTTTATTTCTATAGCAATCATATTATAGAGAAAATAATTCTCTTAAATTAGCAAATCAAAGGCAAGATAACCAAGTTTTTCTCCCTCACACAACGTACATTATCAGCATTAACTCATGAGCAATTGCTCGTCATTACTGTGAGAACGCCACCATGTGTACCGACCATCAATGGATTAATAACGCGATTCGTAAAATCGAAGCCGATTTTCAACGCTCGGCTGATACCCATTTAATTAAGCTCGATCTGCCTAGCATTGCCGGGATTGATCTTTATCTTAAAGATGAGAGCACGCACCCGACTGGCTCGCTCAAACATCGCTTGGCTCGCTCTTTGTTTTTGTACGCGATATGTAATGGCTGGGTTGGTCCAGATACGCCAATTATTGAAGCTTCTTCTGGCAGCACCGCGATTTCTGAGGCCTATTTTGCCCGCTTATTAGGCCTGCCTTTTATTGCGGTGATGCCGAAATGCACCGCGCGTAAGAAAATCGAACAAATTGAGTTTTATGGTGGCAAAGCACATTTAGTCGATCGCAGCGATCAAATTTATGCTGAGTCTCGCCGCTTAGCGCAAGCGTTAAACGGTCATTATATGGATCAATTTACTTATGCTGAGCGGGCCACCGACTGGCGTGGTAACAGTAATATCGCCGATAGTATTTTTCAGCAAATGCAACGGGAAGATCATCCCATTCCAAGTTGGATTGTGATGAGCCCAGGCACCGGCGGCACTTCCGCCACCATTGGCCGTTTTATCCGTTATCAGCAACATAATACTAAGCTGTGCGTCGTCGACCCAGAAAACTCGGTATTCTTCGATTATTACCAAACGCGCAATAGTGAGTTAACCCTTCAGTGCGGCAGTAAAATTGAAGGCATTGGCCGGCCACGTGTCGAACCGAGTTTTATTCCCAATGTGGTTGATGAGATGAGACAAATCCCCGATGCGGCCAGTATCGCTACCATTCATTGGTTAGAAAAGATCGTGGGAAGAAAAGCCGGCGCATCAACCGGAACCAACCTTTATGGCGCACTTCAATTAGCCAGTGAGATGAAACAGCGCGGTGAACAAGGCTCAATTGTGACCTTATTATGCGACAGTGGTGAGCGTTATTTGGATACTTATTACAACCCAGAGTGGCTAGCACACAACATCGGTGACTTAGCACCTTACGCCGATAAGTTAGAGACGTTTCAGCTTACAGGCCAACTGGATTAAAGCTATCCTTGACGATTGAAGAGTTGCAGGTTGGCGGTAAGTGAGTCCCCATGAATATAGACAGACTATGTGATTAGGATGAACGAACGTAGCTAACACCGCTGCAGCTTCAAGTAGGAAGGGGATAACATCAAGCTATTGATTATGTGGATTTTGTTTTAACGATGACCGTTCTCTGACAGCGAATGTCGAAAACATGACGCCTATCTGACGCGGTTAACGTTCATTTGATGAATAATAACGACCTCAGTCACCAACGACTTCACACCGTCGTCGAACGGCTCATAGATAAGGCCGGTGGCTATCACAACGTCCGTTTCAATTGAAGGTATAGAATATGATCAAAAAATCTCTTTTTGTCGTCAGTGCACTGACCTTAGTGTTGGCTGGCTGTGATAATCAACAGCAAGCCTCTGCCCCTGTAGAGTCACAAACCGCTCCCGTGACCATCGATGTTAATGATGATGAAGCCGTGATGGATGAAGCATTTAAGAGTGAGCATACCGCTTACAATAGTTTAGATTGGCAAGGGACCTATCAAGGCGTACTCCCTTGTGCGGATTGTGCCGGCATTGAGTATACCTTGGTCTTAAATGATGATCTGACCTATCAACTTACTCAAGTTTATCAAGGTAAAGAGCAAGCAGCTCCATTTGTCTCTCAAGGAAAATTCCACTGGGAAAACAATGGCAGCGTCATCACCTTAGACGGGGAATCGGATGCGCCCAATCAATACTTTGTCGGTGAAAACATGTTGATGAAATTAGACAGTAATGGCGAGAGAATTACTGGCGATTTAGCGTCTTTGTATAATCTTAAAAAACAATAGCCGTTGCTTCGATAAATGCTTTTCACTTATCCCCAACCACCTAATAATAGAGTGTTTGGGGATAAAACCAAGATTAAGAATTTTGCTGGCGTGCGGCAAAAGCCGCCGCTTGCTCTGGTGTTGCCGGTAATTGATAGTTAGCTTTCCACTCATCATAGCTCATGCCATAAATCCGCTCACGCGACTTATCAATATCCATTTCAACCCCTATCGTCTCAGCTTCCGCTTGATACCATTTACAAAAACAGTTACGACAAAAACCAGCCAAGATCATCAGGTCAATATTTTGCACGTCTTTGTTATTATCTAAATGCGCTAACAGACGACGAAAGACCGCCGCATCGATTTTATCTTGTTGTTCTTGAGTTAAGTGTTGAATGTTCGCTTCTGACATGATGTTTCCTTTTTAATAGTGAGCGGTAGCATTAGCTTATCTCAAGATAGCAAAACGCCCAAGACAAGCTTGGGCGTTCATCAATCATCCAACGCTGATATCAATCAGCCTTGAATACCAACAATTAACCATGGCGCGTTAGGTTGCGTTAAATCACGCTCTAAATGCCAAATATCTAAAATTTCTTCTTCTGTTTCAGAACCCAAGTCGCGGCATCGACCCGTAAATTGTATACTCAGTTGCGCTTTACGATCATCGTAATCGGCACGAACAATCTCTGCATCGACATACATGACTTCAGTTTGTGGCTGTTGATCCAGCTTTTCTCGCTCAGCTTTCAGATCAGCGAATAAACTTTCAGACACGTACTCCTCAATCGTCTCAAGCTGGTTATGGTTCCAAGCACCTTGCAAAATACGGTAGTGCTCACGTGAACCATTAATGAAGGCGATTTTATCAAAACCAGGTGGGTAGTTATGGGGCACATCGTTATGCATGGTTGAACCAAACCCAGAACTCGCTGCTGGTTTAAATTCCTGCTCTGGAGCTTGCTCAAAACTTTGGCGATGTACATTGGTGTTATAAGCTGGCTGACGAGGATTAAGGCTACCCTGCTTACCTGCCAGAAAATGACGAGCAAGCTTAAAGAGTGCAAATCCTATCAGACCGAAGATCAAAATATCCATAAATTGGATACCTTCAAAGGCACCACCAAAAAACGCAGCCAGTAGGCCACCAGCGAGTAAGCCACCCATCAGGCCGCCCATTAAACCTCCGCGACTGTTGGTCGCAGCAGGTTGCTGATTATTTTGCTGACGTTGCGGAGTCGCTTGTTGCTGTTGATGATTTTGTGCAGGCGCGGTTCGATGGTTCTGACCAAACGATTTACCACCGCCCATCCGTCGAGCTTCAGCATCAGGAATCACCATGACAGTGATCATCAGTAACGCCATAAAAGAAAACAAACGCTTCATATATTTCCTCAGGGGATGTCATTAGGTACAAAAGGCTTTTATTCTTTGTCATGATAGTCACTTCAAGACGCTAAGCAAACCTTTTGCCTGACTGACATGTATCAGAATATTGCAGCCTTATTGAGTTGACGCTCTCCCAGACACTCTCTAGAATATCGAACATTGTTCTTTTTTGATTATGCGGTTTAACAACAACTTATGGCCAGACGCAACGATCATACTCGCGAAGAGTTGATCTCTCTTACTTTAAAAGCCAGTAAAGCTTTCTTAAGCAAGCACTCTTATCATGAACTTAGCCTAAGAAAAATCGCCAGTATGATAGGTTATGTGCCAAGCACCTTGGTCAATGTATTTGGTAGCTATAACTTGCTGCTTTTACATGTTGTTGCACAAACGCTCGATGAGCTGGCTTCAGAATCTAAGTTAGCCGTAAAAAAATGCGCAGACCCTAAAAAAGCGCTGTATAAACTGGCCTACTGTTATCATGACTTTGCTCAAAAGCACCCCTACCGCTGGCAGTTGATTTTTGAACACAATATGAATGGCGAAGATCTTCCAGAATGGCAAGCAGAACGAATCAACGGCATGACTACCATGCTAGAGTCGCTGTTACAAGTCATTGCCCCTCATCGCAGTGCACAAGAAGTATTACGCACGAGTCGCGTTTTATGGGCTGGGGTGCATGGCATTACGTTACTGAGTGTTGATGATAAATTTTTTACCGCTGAGCCGGTCGATGGTAAAGCATTGATTGAAGATTTACTGAGCCAATATTTGGCTAACTGGTAACCATTAAGGCAAAACCATGCACAGTTCTCAATCTTCATTGTTAACACAACGACGTTTTCTTCCGTATTTTATCACCCAATTTTTTGGGGCGTTTAACGATAATATCTTTAAAAACGTGTTGTTGCTGTTTGTGGCTTTTGCCGCTGTGGATACGTTATCCATCTCCAGTCACCTATTTATTAACCTTGCTGCCGGCTTATTCGTGTTACCGTTTTTCTTATTTTCAGCCTCAGCGGGAGTATTAGCCGATAAATACGAAAAATCGTGGTTTATCCGCCGCGTAAAACTGTTTGAAATCGCCATTATGTGTATTGGTGCGATAGGTTTTATCACCCAAAGCTATGGTCTTCTACTGTTTATGCTGTTTTTAATGGGCACCCAATCGGCGTTTTTTGGTCCGGTCAAATACGCGCTGCTGCCTCAACAATTAAAAACCAATGAACTGGTTCAGGGCAATGCATTAGTGGAAACAGGCACCTTTCTCGCTATATTACTCGGTACCATTGGCGCTGGCGTTATCGCTTCGCTCAATCATGCTCATTATATTGCCGCCGGAGCGGTTATCCTTTTCGCCCTACTCGGCTATCTTGCTAGTCGCTCTATTCCTATCGCCCCAGCCAGCGATCCAAACTTGGTGTTTACTTTCCGTCCTGTTCAGCATACCCGCACTACGCTGGCGATTGCCAAACAAGACAGAACCATTTTTCAATCGATCATGGCGATCAGTTGGTTTTGGTTTCTAGGCGCGACTTATCTCACCCAGTTTCCAAATTTCACTAAACTGTTTCTTGGTGGCACCGAAAGCGCGGTGTCATTTTTGCTGGCCTTATTCTCTGTTGGGATTGCGATAGGCTCACTCACCTGTGATAAACTCTCTAACCATCGAATCGAAGTCGGACTGGTACCACTCGGCAGTTTAGGTATTAGCTTATTTGGCTATCTGATGGCCGCCAGCGTTCCCGCTGTTTTACCTCCTTTTACACAATTTAGTGATTTTATTAGCCACCAAGCTCTATGGCCCCTGTTTAGTTATTTACTGTTATTGGGCGTCTCTGGCGGTATTTTTATTGTGCCACTTTATGCTCTGCTTCAGCAAAGAGCCAAAGTCACTGAACGAGCACAAGTCATCGCGGCGTTAAATATCTATAACGCGCTATTTATGGTGGGCAGCGCACTACTCGGTATTGTCTGCTTAAGCCTACTTGAATTAACTATTGTGCAGCTGTTTATCCTACTTGCGGTGCTCAATGTGTTAGTGACAACTTACCTGTTCTTACAAGTACCTATTTTTGTGCTGCGCTTGGTGGTGTGGGCCTTAACCCACAGCATTTATCGAATGAAGCACAAAAATTTACACCATCTGCCTGAGCAAGGCGGCGCGCTGATTGTCTGTAATCATGTCAGTTATATGGACGCGTTATTGCTCAGCGCGGTTTGCCCACGTTTGATCCGCTTTGTCATGGAAGAAGATTACGCGAATATTCCTATCTTAAGGCCGTTACTCAATCGAGCTGGGGTGATCCCGATTTGTGCCAATAAACGCAGTTCGATTCGCCGCGCCTTTGCTGAAGTCGATCAAGCGCTGCAAGAAGGCCACTTGGTGTGTATTTTCCCCGAAGGCCGCCTAACCAGTGATGGCGAGATCGCTCCTTTTATGCGCGGAATCGATGTTATTTTAAAGCGCAGCCCAGTACCGGTGATCCCGATGGCAATTAAAGGCTTATGGGGTAGCTTTTTTAGCCGTTACAAGGGCCGTGCCTGTCGTAGTTTACCCCGTAAGCTATGGAGTAAAATTGAAATTGAAGCAGGCGAGGCAGTGACCAGTGGACAGGCCAACACCGAGCTAATGCAACAAAAAGTCGCTCAGCTACGTGGGGATTGGCGCTGATAGGTCTAGTCTAGTGGTGTATAACGACTTTGCTGATCGGCAAACCAGTTCTTGACCGCTTGGCGTGAAATCTTGATACCACTCTCAGTCAGAGTGTCAGGCAGTTGCCAGTAAGCGATGGGATGTTTGAATTTTTCCAGCTTATCGGCCAACCATTCACCAAGTTGCTTTTGATCGGGTAATGAATGACAACGCAGCACGGCAATACTGCGCGCGCCAAATTCGGCGTCTTGCACGGGGACAACTACCGCCAATTCAATCTGCGGATGACGAGCTAACACGGTTTCAATTTCTTCACAGTGAATATTTTCTCCGCCTGAGATAAACAAGTTATCCGCGCGGCCAATAATGCACAGTTCATCGCCATACCACGCCCCCAGATCACCACTATCAAACCAGCCTTGTTGATTAGTTAATGGTGTAATCGTCCCGTGTTGATAATAACCACTGGCGAGGGTTTCCCCTGCTATCCAAATTCGTCTATCGACTACTTTCACTTGCCGTTTCGGTAGCACTTGGCCAGCACTCGCTGTCTCATCTACCGGTTTGGCGGTCACCGTAGAGGCCGCTTCCGTCATCCCATAACCAATCCAAGTTTCGATCCCTTGCTGAGCTGCTTGCTGAGCGAGGGTCAGTGGGATATGACTTCCACCGAGTAAAACATGGCTTAAGCTGAGGGGCTGTTGGCTGGCTAACAATCGTTGCAGCTGCGTGACGACTAGAGAAGCGTGACTGACCTGCTGAATATCATCGAGTAATTGACCCGTACCCAGTTTTAAACAGCCGCCGACCGCGAGCCAGCGATAAACAATCGCCAGTCCAGAGACATGATAAAGGGGCAAACTGAGTAGCCAAGTATCTTGCTCGCTAAACGCAAACCGTGCTAATAAGCCCTCAGCAGAAGCAAAATGCTGACGATGGGTATGAGCCACCGCTTTAGGGACGCCCATGGAACCAGAGGTAAAAATAAGCGTCGCCAGATTATCCAACGCATAAGCGGCAGAGCAAGCCGCTTCGCCATCTACGTCTGATACCGCACTTGAAAGCGGCTTAACCGGGGGAAGGTCAATAAACTGCAATGGCGATGAATAACACTTAGCCAGTTCATCAACCAATGAATTCAGCGACGGAGAAAGCCATAACCAAGCAGGCTGAGAGCCATACAGACGAGTGAGTTTTTCTGTCAGTTGCGCAGCGGGCTGCGGCATAGTGATGGCACAAATAACCCCTTGCTGCATAGCGGCTAATAGCCACCACAATATTGATGGCTGATTTTTACCCACCAAAGTTAACACATCACCAGACCGTAAACCGGCCAGCTCCAGTGCGGCGGCGTACTGATCCACTTGTTCGGTCACTTGCTGCCAAGTGAGTGTTTGCTGCTCAAGCTGCAACGCAATACGCTGCGGATCGCGCTGCTGCCACTGTTGCCACGGGGTATTCATTAAGCGGATTGCCACACGAGCGTTTGTTGATCTAAGCGGTGGACTGGTAAGGCGCAGCCCGGCCAAGGTGTTTCTAGCTGGGCTTTAAATAAACCGATCGTATCTAAGCCGGGGATGGTCTCTGGCAACAACCAATGGGATAACCGAGCGAGCTGAGTTAAACCTAAGCTTGATTCTAAACTCGAGCTGATCACCGCTTGAATGCCCAAACTGCGCGCTTTTTCAATCAAAGCTTGGCAAGTTTGCACTGAGCCAATCAGTGTCGGTTTAATCACGATCGCTTTGGCTCCGGTTAAATCTTCTAACTGAAAATCCGCTTGCTGCACCGCATGTTGTAGGGTTTCATCCCACGCTATGGCAATCCCGCTATCAATCGCAAAAGCAAGGCTATCGCTTGGTGAGCGACAAGGCTCTTCTAAAAACGCTATCCTGCCGCGCACCGAAGGCGAGACATATTGAGCAAATTTAGCCGCTTTCTCTTTGCTCCATGCTTGATTGGCATCAAGCCGCAATTGCAGATCTGGCATCGACTCTAAAAACAAATTCACCAGCATACCATCGCGGATCGGCTCATAGAGACCCACTTTAACTTTGGCGACTTTCTGACCTGGCATAGCGTTAAGTAACGGGATCAACTCATCAGGATCGCCACTACACAATGGCGCACTATGATATTGCCCCTCTGGACTAAGCTCGCCTGCCAGCTCCATCTGCGCCATCGATAAGCCAAACGCCACCGAAGGAAAACCATTATCGATATGGCCCTCTTTCCCTTGTACCCACAAGGCTAATTGCTCTTTCGCTAGCGCTCCTGCTTCTTGCAGAGACTCACGACTAAAGCCTATCAATGGCGCAATCTCTCCGCGACCCATTTTCCCATCTTGCTCTAGTTCAACAATAAATCCTTCACGTTGAGTCAGTTTTTGCTCACGAAGGATCACGCCGCTATCCATGGGTAATTGATATTGATAAAGCTTGGCACTGCGCATGATGGTTCCTTTTGCTAAAATACGATGAAATGGTTAGCTACTGTGGAATGATTTATCTCTCACCGGATCAAACGTGACCGATAAGAGATAAAGTGTAAAGCGGTGAATTACGGGTTACGGGGGAATTTATTAAAGTCTGGACGACGTTTTTCATTAAACGCGTTGCGTCCCTCTTGCCCTTCTTCGGTCATGTAGAACAGCATGGTGGCATTGCCCGCTAACTCTTGCAGCCCCGCTTGACCATCGCAGTCGGCATTCAGCGCCGCTTTTAAACAGCGCAGCGCCATTGGACTGTGTTGCAGCACTTCACGGCACCAACGCACAGTCTCTTTTTCTAAATCTTCAACCGCGACGACGGTATTGACTAAGCCCATATCTAAGGCTTCTTGCGCATCGTAAAAACGGCATAGGAACCAAATTTCCCGCGCTTTCTTCTGCCCCACGATCCGCGCCATATACGATGCGCCCCAGCCACCATCAAACGAGCCAACTTTAGGGCCAGTTTGACCAAACTGAGCATTGTCGGCAGCAATGGTTAAATCACACATCATATGTAATACATGGCCGCCACCAACAGCCCAACCGGCGACAGAAGCAATCACCGGCTTAGGGCAAGTACGAATTTGACGCTGAAAATCCAATACATTGAGATGATGAGTCCCACTATCATCTTGATAACCGCCGTAATCGCCACGAATTTTTTGATCGCCCCCAGAGCAAAATGCTTTTTCACCAAGACCGGTTAAAATGATCACCCCAACCCCCTCATCGTAGCGAGCATCGGCTAAAGCATGGATCATCTCTTTCACGGTCAGTGGGCGAAACGCATTACGCACCTGCGGACGTGCAATAGTAATTTTTGCAATGCCATCAGCCGATTTGTGATAGTGAATATCTTGATAATCGCCGCTGCAATCTTGCCATTCAACGGGAGCATAGAGTTCTTGTTCTGAAATGCCTACTGTTTTAGCCATGGTGAATTTCCACTGTTATTGTCTAGGTTTATAATTAACGTTCAGCGTTGCTACATGCCATTAACTCAATCATCAGTTGAGCAAAAGCTTGCGGTTGTTCATGATGAACATTGTGTCCAGCCTGCTCAACAACGTGGTAATGCAAACCACTGCGCTGAGCAAGTGAATAAAATTTAGCATCATTTTGTCCACATACGTAATGGACGCGAAACGGGACAAGGGATAACGACAAGCGCACATCCGGTTGCCTTGCCAACGAAGTAGCCAATAGCATTTTTGCAACCGCAGGACCAAGGTTATCACTACGTAATGTGACTAAGGTTTGTCTTTGCTCATGATTCAGTGAAGAAAATACCGCTTGCTGATACCAATCGCTGAGAACTTGAGCAATCGGCTGCTGAGCAAAGCGCGCGGCCCAATGTTGGTCGTGCTGCCAGCGGGCATTTCTTTCCTGCTCATCCGTCAGCCCAAAGTGACCGCCTTCAATGACTAAGCCTTGAATATTCAGCGCGTCAAACCACCCCTGAGTACAACCCAGCATTGCCAATCTTGCCCCCAGTGAGTAGCCAACCAACCAGATAGGCGTTGTCGGTGGGCAATGAGCGGTAACAACTTGCGCTATCTGCTGACAAACATCGGCAAAATCGCTGCAACCAAGATGGTGACTCTGACCGTGTCCCGGTAAATCAATCAATAGTAGCGAATACGCGCCACGCAGCCGCTCGACAACCATTTGCCAATCTTGACTTGAGCCCAAAAAACCATGCAGAAAAACCACCACCGGCTGCACAAGGTTATTCTGTGCTGGTTGAATCGGCTCAATCTTCGCTAACCACTGACTATAAAGCATGAATTTGTGATATCAGTTGCTTAAGATGCTCAGCGGCTTGTTGTGATGGGGTTATCACCTCAAGCACTAACGTCCCCTGCCCTGTCTTTAAGTGCTGATCAATGGCTTGTTGATAAACCACTAGGGTTTCTGGGGCTTGATAATCGAGGGCAAATTGCTTAGCCGCAAACTCGAAATTTAAGCCATGTGGCATCTGATATAACGCCGAGCGCTGATCGTCGGGGACAGGTAATAAATCAAAAATGGCGCCGCCATCATTATTGATCACCACAATCACCAGCGGCTTTGGTGGCGTGCGAACTAAAGCTAACGAATTGAGATCATATAAGAGTGAGGTATCACCGAGCAGCATCAACATCGGCTTATTCAATGCCCGCTGAACCCCTGCAGCCGTCGCCACCAGTCCATCAATCCCTGATGCGCCGCGATTGGAAAATACCTCACGCTGTTTGAGCTCACTGAACATATCCACTAAACGCACGATCAAACTATTACCAATAAACAGAGTACTGGCAGCGCCACGCTCGGTGAGATCCAAAGCCACCGCCACTTCACTCAACTGAGGTTGCGATAGATGCAGCTTTGCAAGCTGGGCAATGCTTGAGGCATACGCTTTCAGCTCATCTGCCCAACCAACATGTAGGGTTTGCAATGGGTGCTGCTTAGCCAATTGATGCTCAACCCAAGATAGAGCATCGCACAGCCAATGCTGCTGCGCCGCATGGCTAGGGTTATTGCGCACGACTTGTGGGCTAACATAGGTGTAATTACAGTTAGCTTTTATCAGTTGTTGTTCTAACCACTGGTTTAATCGTTTAGAGACAATGCGAGCGCCAAATTGAACAATATGCTGGCATTCACTCAGCAGCGCCCTTGCCGTGCTATTTTGTAGCCATAAATCGTAATGTGCCCATTCGCTGCTCACCCCAGATTGAGGATCGCACAGCACAGGCCAACCAAGTTGCTCGGCAAAGCTTAATGCTGCCTGAGCTTGAACTAAGGATAGCGAGCCAATGATCACTAGCCCTTTTTGGCTTAACAGTGCGTTATCAGTTGGCAGTGGTGCGCTCAAAGTTTGATAACGTTGGCTGTAAGGCTGCTGACCTTGACGCCATTCATCAACCGTCGCGAGATAGTCAGCGTATAATTCACGCTCATGGCTGGAATAAAGTGGTTCTGGATAGGGGCAGTTAATATGAGCCGAGCCGCCAAACATCGCTTGCTGATGCAAAGCATCATCCAGTGTGGTTAATAACCAAGATAATGGTAAGCGCAAGGTTGGGCTTGGCAAATCAATAGCTTGAGTCACATGCAAGCCATAAATATTATTTTGTACGATCGCCTGATTAGCCCCACAATCCACTAGCTCTCGCGGACGATCGGCGGTTAACACAATCAGTTTTTCTCCGGTCAATTTCGACTCAGCAATCGCAGGGAGTAAATTAGCCACGGCGGTGCCGGAAGTGACAATCACCGCCACGGGGGTTTGACTGGCTTTGGCTAAACCGAGGGCTAAAAATCCTAGACCACGCTCATCAAAGTGAGTATGGATTTTCAGTTGTTGATTAGCCGCGGCTTCTAAAGTCAGTGGCGTCGAACGCGAACCGGGCGCGATACACACTTGAGTAACGCCAAAGCGAGTCAACTCTTCTAATAGAGTCTGCGACCAAATTCGATTCAGTAATGCTTGGTCTTGATTCATAAGGCGATCCCTAATGGTGGTTGATTGGTGATCAAACTGAGTAAGGTGGACATTTTTTTATCCAGCTCTTGCCATTCATGCTCAGCGATAGAGCCCGGTACAATGCCGGCACCCGCATAAAGCTGAACACAATTGTCCACCACCAACGCACTACGGATAGCGACACAAAATTGCGCTTGTTGATGACTAAAATAGCCCATCGAACCTGCGTACCAACCGCGAGCAAACGGTTCATGTTCGGTGATAAACTCTAACGCAGGTTGGCGAGGCAATCCCGCGACGGCAGCGGTTGGTTGTAGCGCGCTTAGTAACTGCACCCCATTCACGCTTGGCTTGAGCTGCGCGACAATATCACGCTTTAAATGCTGTACTTGACGCAGCGTCAGTAACTGCGCGTTGCTTTCCACTTCAACCTGCTCAGCCAAAGGCGTTAAACGCTCAATAATATCATCCACTACATATTGGTTTTCATTGAGGTTTTTACCGTCATGAATGAGCCAATCCGCCAGTTGTTGATCCTGCTTAGCCGTATCGCCACGGCCAATGGTTCCGGCCAAGGCTTCCGTTTGTAACTCTTGCCCTTGGCGACAGTATAGACGCTCTGGCGTTGAGCCGATAAAACTGTGTTTACTATCCAAAGCTAACAAAAAATGAAAACTGCGCTGGTTATCAGCAATACTGGCTTTGAGTAATTGCGCAGCACTTATCGCGTTATCAAGGGTTAAGCGCGTTTGGCGAGCTAACACCACTTTTTTGAACTGCTGCTGCTCAATCGCCGCCAATGCCTGACCGACTAATTGGTTCCAATCGATTGGACTAGGCAGATGTTCAACGTCTAACACTTGACTGTGTAAGCGCGATAGTTCTTCAACATCGACGTGTAACTTCGTTAAGGTGGCTAACGTACGCTGGCGATCTTGGGCGATAAAATTGGCAGCTACGCTCCAATGCTGATCAAAACGGATAATTTCCACTTGCGGTAAGAAAAAAAACGATGACATACAGCGCCGATTTTTATCGGTCTGACCATCAAACGAGCGCCCACCCCAAACGCGCTGATTATCGCCTAATATCGCATAAGCAGGGGCCGGTTCGGTAAAGGTATACAATTGACCAACAGCCACCACCTCTTCGCGTCCATCACGAGACTGCCAATAAAATTTGGGAAATAGAGGCTGGGCTTCAAGCCAATCGATCAACGCAAAAGGCGGTGGTCCTATTAATGTTTGGACAAAACGAACGTCGTTATCCTTTGCGTTCTTGATTTGCTCTATCAACCGAGCAATGGCTTGATGAAAATGAGACAAAGCGACCTCGTCGACTATGAGATTCGATTAACAGCGGCTACTCTATTGACAGCGTTAGCGTAAATCAAGGTTGCGACTGCTCTTTTTTGACCTTCTCCCGCCTCTAAGGGGATCTATTTAACTATTTAACATTGCTGTGGGCCATTAAAACCCATCAAGGCATCTACTGAACTGATATCGCTAATCCTCAGCCATAAAGAATATCGTCACGAAAACCCCTTAGCTATAGATTTATATTCTTAAAAAAGGCAATCTAGACTGGTTTAATAAAGTTTTTTAATAATTTTCAGGAATTTTACAATGCAAAATATCGGGATGTCGTCAAAACTCGATAATGTCTGCTACGACATTCGAGGTCCAGTACTCAAACATGCTAAACGCATGGAAGAAGAAGGGCATAAAATACTAAAGCTCAATATCGGCAACCCGGCCCCGTTTGGTTTCGATGCCCCAGATGAAATTTTAGTTGATGTGATCCGCAACCTCCCTACTTCCCAAGGTTATTGTGATTCAAAAGGGATCTACTCCGCTCGTAAAGCGGTGGTTCAGTATTACCAAAAACGCGGCATTCGCAGCCTCGATGTCGAAGATGTCTACATTGGTAATGGCGCGTCTGAACTGATCGTCATGTCAATGCAAGCGTTACTCAACAACGGCGATGAAATGCTAGTCCCAGCTCCAGATTATCCATTATGGACCGCTGCGGTGGCTCTCTCTGGCGGCACGGCAGTGCATTATCTGTGTGATGAACAAGCCGATTGGTATCCGGATCTGGATGATATTAGAAAGAAAATCACCCCTAAAACTCGTGGCATTGTTCTGATTAACCCCAACAACCCGACCGGCGCAGTGTACAGCCGAGACTTCTTGCTGGAAGTGATTGAGATTGCTCGTCAACATAAGTTGATGATTTTTGCTGATGAGATTTACGATAAAGTTCTCTACGATGGTGCCGTGCACACTTCAGTCGCCACCCTAACCGAAGATGTATTAGTGGTGACGTTCAACGGCTTATCAAAAGCTTATCGCGTATGTGGTTTTCGTGGCGGCTGGATGTTCTTAACCGGTCCTAAGCATCAAGCCGAAGGCTATATCGCCGGCCTTGATATGCTCGCCTCCATGCGTTTATGCGCTAACGTGCCGATGCAGCATGCGATTCAAACCGCCCTTGGTGGTTATCAAAGTATTAATGAGCTTATCTTACCTGGTGGCCGTTTGTTGGAGCAGCGCGATCGCGCTTGGGAACTGATCAACCAAATCCCTGGTGTCTCGTGTGTGAAACCCAAAGGGGCGATGTACTTATTCCCGAAAATTGATACCAAAAAATACAGTATCAAAGACGATCAAAAAATGATTTTAGACTTCTTGATCCAAGAAAAAGTACTATTGGTGCAAGGCACTGGCTTTAACTGGCCAAAGCCGGATCATTTCCGCATCGTAACCTTACCGCACGTTGAGGATTTGGAAGTCGCCATCGGCCGCTTCGAACGTTTTTTAAGTACTTATAGTCAGTAGATCTTATTTAAATAGCAGCCCTCAAGTTATTGAGGGCTTATTTGATGCCATATTTATAAAAAGTTAATATTTCTTCAGAATCTTCACAATATCATCTTTGCTTTCTGCAGAAATGATTGCATTTATGTCAT
>NZ_WXWK01000098.1:0-14900 GCF_009904835.1 Vibrio sp. V33_P6A3T137
TGCCTACACAGCTCAAGCTGATGTAATAGTAAATATCGATAGGGATTTACAATTGTTGGCCATTAACGGTGAAGAGTTAACCGGAAGTTTTGGTCATACGCCTCAGGTGACGTTAGGTGATGGCATCAATCAGTTGGTATTTCGAGCAGAAAAAGTGATTCATATGGGAGGAAATAAAAATAAATACAAATCGCCTGCTATAGTAGTAAAAATAGTAGCGAATAATTCTCAGTTATTAGTCCAACCCAGTATTAATATCAGAGATGAAACTATGTCAAAGGAGTTTGATCGCAATCCTGGTGTGACTGTCATTAGTCAACAAGGAAAAGTCGAGTATACTCAAGATGTACTACTAAGCCGTGGAATGGGCTTGTTTAGAGATTATGAAAAAGAACTAGTTAGGTTTAATCAATCTAATAGTGTTGCTGCTGTCAGTTTGCGTAAACAATCAGTACAAAATACGCCACACGGAACTGAAGGCTATCAATATAATGTTGAAACATCTAAGGTAGAGCAATTGAAAGTTCATTTTTCTCAGCTTAAATTGTCCGATGAAGAGAAAAAAGCGTTTCTTTCTTGGGTAGTAAGCCAATAATTAAAAATATGATGAATATCAGCCAAATTGCTAAATTAACAGGATTAAGTGTCAAATCGATTCGTTTATATGAAGAAAAAGGTTTGATCACTGTGCCATTACGATCTACAAGTGGTTACCGAACTTACACACCACAGCATATCGATGATTTGTTATTAATTGCTCGCTGTCGGCGAGTCGGTTTTAGTTTGGATGAGTGTAAAGCCATGCTCACACTGGCCAATGATCCACAGCGCACGCGCGCAGCAGTGCGTGCGCGAGCACAAGAAAAGTTGCAGGAAGTCTCGAGTAAACTGAACGAACTCACCTTGATTAAGCAGCAGCTTGAAGAGTGGGTTGCATCTTGCCCCGGTGATGAAGGGCACGATTGTCCGATCATTGAAGAGTTGAAGGGGTGTTGTAAATATGTAGACGATAAGGCCCGTTAGATTCTTATCGTTTTTCTACTGTTTACTTCTTGACTTGAAGCTACAGCAGCGTTGATTACGTAGATTTACCTTAATCACACATTCATAGAGAGAGTGAGAGCTATCTTTCGCTCTCACTCAAGGCAGGAGCTTACTTTTCTAAAGGTTGATAAGGTTTAATTTTAAGCGTAATCCCATCAAGCCCGATAACCTCTACCATAGATTCAGCAGCGATATCTTGATCACTGATCGCTGACCACGTGCTATCCCCCAGTTGTAATCGAGTGACGACTTGCGCTTTTACGGGTTCAGTGAGCAATAGTCGCCGTCCAATTAACTGTTTCTCTTTCTGATTTAGCGAGCGTTGAGCATCGTCATATCGATCCGATTTAAATTGGCGACGCCACCAGAGCCAAGTTGTTAATAGTACAAAGCTGGCAAACGCCATCCACTGCAACTGCCATCCCATGGGGATGAGCAGCATAATCAGACCAACCAAAAGAGCAGACAGGCCAAGCCATAAGAAGTAGCCTGCCGTTCCTAACAGTTCAACGGCTAATAAGGCCAGCCCTAAGGCTAACCAATGCCAGTAATTAAATTGAGCGAGCCATTCAATCAAGCGTTATCCCTTTTTATCTGCTGAATGTTTGAACATTTCTGCGACCCCAGCAATAGACCCCATCAAGCCGGTTGCTTCCAGTGGCAGCATAATGATTTTGCTGTTTTCTGCTTGGCCAATAGATTTTAGAGCGTCGGTATAGCCTTGAGCAATAAAGTAATTGACGGCTTGCATATCCCCTTTAGCAATAGCTTCAGAAACCATGCTAGTGGCTTTCGCTTCTGCTTCTGCGGCGCGTTCACGAGCCTCTGCTTGTAAAATTGCCGCTTGCTTATCACCTTCGGCTTTAAGAATTTCGGACTGTTTTTGACCTTCGGCGCGTAAAATTTGTGCTTGGCGAACCCCTTCCGCCTCCAAGACTTCTGCGCGTTTATTCCGCTCGGCTTTCATCTGTGCATTCATCGCAGCCGTCAGATCGGCAGGGGGTTGAACGTCTTTGATTTCAATACGAGTGATTTTTACGCCCCAAGGATTGGTCGCTTGGTCAAGGATGGTTAGTAATTTTGTATTAATCATATCCCGTTGACTGAGCATTTCATCCAGCTCCATTGAACCAAGCACTGTACGCATATTGGTTAATGTCAGGTTACGAATGGCGTGCTCTAAATCCGTTACTTCATAAGCGGCTTTGGCTGCATCAATAACCTGAACAAAACAGACGGCATCGATGACGACACTGGCGTTGTCTTTGCTGATCACTTCTTGAGCTGGAATGTCAAGCACTCGTTCCATCATATTGATACGGCTTCCAACTTTATCAACAAATGGAACAATGATGTTTAAGCCGGGGCGGAGTGTGTGGGTGTAACGACCGAAACGTTCTACCGTCCAGTTATTACCTTGAGTGACGGTTTTTACTGCCGACATAATAAATACAATGGCGACGAAGACAAACACGCCGATTGTAATCAATGAATCAATAGCCATGACGTTCCCTTTGAGTAATAGACCTTATGACAACGCTTTACGTTGTTTAGGTACCAATAAAAAATCCAAAAATCATTGTGTATCAGAATGCTTGAATAGGCAATCATCAGCATGAAAAACTGAGGGCTAATGAGAATTTATCGTTGAATAATGACAGGGGAAAAATTGAGGGGTAATACACGGGAGAAAAGAGAGAAACCACATCACTAATTCAACGCTACCTTTTAGCTAAGATAGCGTTGTGAGTCAGTTGGAGATTAATAGAGCTGAGAGTAAAGTTGTCGGCGATAACGGGCGGCGATGGGATTCCCCTGACCTAATGCGCTTAAAATATCCATAAACGTTTTTTTCATTTCGCCATCTAATAGCGTTAGATCATCTTTTAGAAAGCGCCAGAGTAGTTCAAGAGCCTCTTCATCTCGTTGCACTTGATGGTACTGAGAGGCTAATTCATTAGCCATCGTCGCGTTGTTACTATTTTGCGCTAACGCCGCTTCTAATTCTTTTATTGCTGGGCTTTCTGCTGCTTGTTCATACAATTCAATTTGTGCCAATAAACGTTTGTAATCGCTTTGTTGATATTGCAACGGAATGTTATCCAACAGCGTTTTTGCTTCGGAAAAACGACGAGTAGCAATAAAACAGTCTGCTAATGCGAGTTTAACCTCACCTTGATTTTTCCATGTTTCGCTGAGTTCAAGGAGTAACGGTAACGCCTGAGTATAGTCTTGCTGCTTAACGAGTTGTAATGCAGTTTGAACGGTACGCTCTTCTTGGCTAGGTAAGTGTTTATCGAGCATATCGATGATGGCACTGAGTGGTTGCGGCCCACCTAATCCATCCACCGGCTGACCATTAATAAATAATGCAATGGTTGGTAATGCCTGAATACCAAACTGAGCAGCGAGAGCTTGCTCTTGTTGACAATTTAACGTCGCTAATTGAAAGGCACCCGCGTATTGCTGAGCGAGTTGTTGCAATTCAGGAAGTAGTTGAGCACTTTCATCACTGATGGGGGCCCAAAAGTAAAACAGCACGGGTTGCTGAGCCGAGTTGGCCAATATTTCCTGAAAATTGTGTTGAGACACATCACTATGATGAATTGGGTGCATGATCATTCCTTATTGCATTGAGGCATTGTTACACAAATGGGGGATAAAAAAGCAAAACTCAAGGCTGATTGATGACTTGAAAGAGAAAGTGTTTTTCACTCACGCATAAAAAAACCACCGAAGTGGTTTTTCTGTCAAAGCAAACAAAGGTGCTAAAAAAGGATCAGCAGTGCCAAAACAATCGTGACACCGAGCCAATTCCATTGATTTAATGTCATTTGGGTCATACTCAATGCCTTCCTTGGATGATAGCAGCAGAGGGTATCAGCCTATCACCTAGGATATATTTAGAAGAATAACCCCTTCCTACTTGAAGCAGTAGTGGTGTTGGCTACGTTCGTTCACCCCAATCATAGAGTCTATCTATGCACATGGGGACTCACTCACTTGCCGCTTACCTGCAACTCCAAGTTGTTTGGGTATACTCAGTGTTTGGTGTTGTACCATGATTGATATCTTATTTCGTGATATCACCTGAGCATGATCAGTATGGCAAACCAATATGACGAATCAATGACAGCTAAGCCGCTTTGCTGAGTAATTTATCTAATACTCGCCCAGGTAAGAGTCTTTTCAAGAGTGCAAACACTTTCGTTGGTACGGTCACTCGGTAGCGAAGCTTGGGGTGTTTGGCTTCTAAAGCATGCAATATCGGCGCTAAACACGCTTCAGCAGACAGAGCAAAAGGATGGTTTGATTGTGCATTTTCCAAGCGGGCTAACTGAGTCTGATAAGCTTGGCGGTGAAGAGAATGTTCAATATTGATCCAGCGTTTAAAGGCGGTTAATGCATTAGCTCGAAACTCAGTGTTAATCGGTCCTGGTTCAAGCAAACTAATATGAATATTGCTCGCTTGGAGCTCTAAACGCAATGTATCTGTCCATCCTTCAATCGCAAATTTAGACGCATTGTAAGCGCCACGATACTTCATCGCAGCAAAGCCTAAAATGGAGCTGTTTTGAATGATTCGTCCATGCCCTTGTTGACGAAAGTGCGGAAGCAATAAGGTTGTTAATGTATGCCAGCCAAAAAAATTGGTTTCAAATTGAGCGCGTAATGCTGCAGTTGATAGGTCTTCTAGCGCGCCAGGTTGCCCATAAGCGCCATTATTGAATAGAGCGTAAAGTTGATGATTTGAAAGCTCGAGTGCTGCTTTTACTCCCTGATGAATACTCTGTTCATCGCTGAGATCCAACTGAATACAAGTAACCCCTTCTTGCTGTAAGCGCTTGACATCATCGATGTGCCGGCAAGAAGCGATGACATGATAGCCACGTTGTTTCAGCGCTAGAGCCGCCATATAGCCAATACCTGTTGAGCAACCTGTGATGAGGATCGAGCGAGTCATAATGAATCCAATTAATGGTGATGTGATAATAGCTGTTTTAACGCCGGTTCAAGTCGTGGAAAATTAAATTTAAAGCCTAACTCTGTCAATTTCTTTGGTTTCGCACGCAAGCTATCAAACAGTAATTCGCTCGCCTCACCAAGCAGCAGTTTGATCGCCCATCGTGGAGTGGTTAATAAATGAGGCTTTCGGAGGCTCGCGGCGAGAGTTTGACTAAAGACCGCATTGGTAACGGGGTGTGGAGCACACATATTGAAAGCGCCTTGAGCATGTTCGGTTTCCAACAGAAAAATGATTGCCCGTACCATATCACTAATATGGACCCATGGCATATACTGGGTACCACGGCCAATCGGCCCACCTAATCCTAGGCGATAGGGAGGGAGCATTTTCTTTAATGCACCGCCTTCAGGCGATAAGACGATTCCTGTTCGCATCAAGCAAACTCGCGTTCTGGATGATTGGGCGCGCATCGCTGTTTGTTCCCAAACGGCACAGATGTGATGAGAAAATTGTTGGCTTTGCACTTGCAAACTTTCGTCGAAGGGATGTTCGTGTTGATCGCCATAATACCCCACTGCAGAGCCACTAAGAAAAAGAGTTGGTGGAGTGGTACTCGCATGGATCAATTCAACCAACTGCTCGGTTAGCTGCCAACGACTTTGGCAAATACGCTGTTTTTGTTTGTCAGTCCAGCGTTTATCGGCGATGGGTTCTCCTGCTAAATTAATTACCGCATCGAAGTGATTAAGATCATGCAATTGATTAATATCACTAATGAACGAGATCTTAGTGTTAGCGTGGGCAAGTTTTCGCTGTGCCTTAGCGATATCTCGTGTGAGGATGACGATATCGTGAGTGATTAATTGTTTGATCAGCTCACGACCAATTAAACCAGTGGCACCAGTGATAAAAATGTTCATTTTGCCTCCTTGCATGGGTAATGTATTAAGCAAACAAACGCTTAATCAGCTTATGTGTATCTCTCTTGGTGTTCAAGCTTTTCTCTTGTCTGTGGTCATTCCGTGGAGGAAGTGTCACTCTCAACACAAAGATTGACGAAGATGACGTAGGTTATGAAAAAACGTACAATAAAATTCTTTACATACTCAATAGGCCGTCACCATTGACGAGTCGAGATTGACAGAGGATGTTATGTTTGTCGCTATGGACGACCGGATTTGAGAGAGGGGAGAGATAATGAAACTGTTCTTTGCTTCAGACTTACATGGTGCTTTGCCTGCAGCCGAAAAAATGTTACAGCAATTTACCCAGTCTGGAGCGAATACGCTGATTTTATTGGGTGATTTATTAAATCACGGTCCGAGAAACCCTATTCCTGAAGGGTATAACCCTCCCGCGGTAGCCGAAAAATTAAATGACTACGCTAAACAAATTATTGCGGTGCGGGGGAATTGCGATAGCGAAGTGGATCAAATGTTATTGGATTTTCCAATCATGAGTGACTTTGCGTGGGTATTATTGCCCTCAGGACAGCGATTGTTTCTTACTCATGGCCATCTCTATGATGAGCAGACTCTGCCGCCTTTATCGATAGGTGACATTGTTGTTCATGGTCATACTCATCTTGTACGAGCAGAGCGATGCGGCAATCATTTTGTATTAAACCCTGGTTCGGTGACGTTTCCCCGATCTCAGGCCGTCGCCAGTTTTGCTGTCTTAGATGGCTTTTGTTTCACTGTCTATGGCTTTGAGGGAGAAACCTTAGCATCGCTTGATCTTTCACAATAATATTTTTTCTAAGTCATGTTGAGCGCTATTCGTTAGCGGTCAATATGACCGAGATCGCGTTGTGGATCGATAATGTCTCGTACCCGTTGTTTCAATATTTTGGCTTCTGGGAAGCCATTATTCCTTTTTCGTTCCCAAATTGAGTGTTGGTTGCAAAAGATCTCAAAACGTCCACCGGTATCGGGATGTAAAGAGACCATGTCAATCTCTTCACTGAATGTCTGCAAGAGCTCTTGGCTTAGCCAGGACGCTCTCAACATCCACTGGCATTGCCGGCAATAATAAATATCAATGTTTACTTTTTTCATAGGCAACTAATGGGCAACTCATGATGTAGAAGTGGTGACTATCCATTACCAAACAGTACCGTTGAACCATGGCTCAAGCTAGTGAGTAGTAAGGTTTTCTTATTAATGATATCAATCCTTCGGCTCTGTTGAGCGTCCATCTTAAACAGTTGAGTGATTAACTGTAGTTGCTTGGGCGTAAAATCTTTACTGTAAGACGATGAGATATCTTTAAATTCCGTCGGTGATACGAGAAGGTAGTTATCACTGATGCTCCACTCCCCAGACTCAGAAATATTGATGATATTATCCGGTCGGTCGGTTGATGAAGGTTCAATAGAATATAATTTGACTCTTGAAACCCGCAGGTAAGTGCCATTTGGCAGATATTTTACGTTTGAAGAGACGTCAACACGATGCAGAGGTCCGACCGCGTCATTAGGTTGAGTGGTTTCGATTAAGGTCACCATTTTTGATTGCCACTCACGTGACATCAACACATTGTCTAACTTCGTTTCATTCGTCCAATAGATCCAACTACTGACAACCGTTGAGATAAGCAATAAAAATGCAGAGATTTGTTTGGTCATCGTTGTTCCTTACTGGCACACTTTATCGGTGTCATCTGGGTTAGCAAAAATCCGCAAAGTAATATTTTCCCCAGAAAATTGAGGTAAGTGGATATAGTTCAGGATCAGTTGACCATTATCACCACCCGTCGCGATCACTTCTTTAAGGATCATATCATCAGAGCGCATCGAGTGATGCCTTTTGATGCACGATTTGATTAGAGGTAGCCATGTGCTCAGGTCTGGGTGATTGATGGGCGCGCTGATCACGACATCATTGACCACGGCCAGTTGACGAAATTGTGAAGAAGACGGTGAACTAAAAAACAGTACCATGATGGGTAATAAGACAGCACACACTAACATCGCCAGTGAGCGAAGATCCGATAAGCGTTTCGCAGAAACCGCATCTTTGCTGCTCATGAATGTATTGTTAGATTTGCCTGTGAGATCAGTATGCCTCTCTCCTGAAAAGGCGCTCTCGTCTTGGTTAGTGGCGCTATTTTCTAACTCGATCTCTGGCTCAGCAATGACCGGTTCGGGCGGAACAATTGGCTCAACGCTAGCAATAAACTGATAACCACGTTTGGGCACCGTTTTAATGAACAACGGGAGTTTTGTTGAGTCCTTAAGCATTTTTCTTAGCGTAGAAATTGCTTGAGTCAAGCTGGAATCATCGACTTCAAAGCCTTGTTCTCGCCATACATAATTATGTAAGTCATCACGAGAAATAATTTGGTTAGGATGTTGAACAAACATAGAGAGAATACGACTCTCATTGCTACCGAGACGCGTCTCTTCTTCTCCGGTTTGATCGACCAATAAGTTTGATGTCGAGTCAAAAATAAACCGATTGGCAAGAATGAATTTGCTAGCTAAATTGCTCATTGAGTTCTTCTTTTTAATGGTTGTTACTCAAAATGGCCAAGTTCTGTCGCGCTTGGGGTTTTACTGCCCTAGTTTGGTATTATTCGATCATATTTGTCGTCAGCAACACGCTCATCATCGATGAAACAACAATCTTTTACTGTTGTTTATCACTGCGAACTCATCGTGCTAACAGTTTTGAGTGGTATCAATGACAGACTTTTTTCATTAACCTGATCGAAATTTTTAAGGGTGAAACCTAAAACCAGTAGAGGATAATCAAAAAAAATCCAAAAAACAGTGTTTTTATGTTTTTTGACCTTGAATTTACATTGCCAAGCCACATGTTAATAGCAAATCTATGTTCTTCCTACCCATTTTAGTGTGATGGATAGGGTTTGATATGATGTTACGGAGCTAAAATGAGCGAGACGACAACCAACAACAAAGAAACACGTGGTTTTCAATCTGAAGTAAAGCAATTGCTTCATTTGATGATTCATTCTTTATACTCCAACAAAGAGATCTTCCTACGCGAGTTGATTTCTAACGCCTCTGATGCGGCCGATAAACTGCGTTTCCAAGCGTTATCCAACCCTGATTGGTATCAAGGTGATGCAGAATTAGGCGTCAAACTGTCGTTTGATGCTAAAGCCAATACGTTGACCATTTCAGACAACGGTATCGGTATGAGTCGTGAAGATGTGATTGAGCATTTGGGTACTATTGCGAAATCAGGCACGGCAGAGTTCTTCTCTAAACTTTCTCAAGAGCAGTCTAAAGACTCACAATTAATCGGCCAGTTTGGTGTTGGTTTCTACTCTGCGTTTATCGTCGCTGATGCAGTGACAGTGCGGACTCGCGCAGCAGGATTGGCGGCTGATCAAGCGGTACAATGGCACTCACAAGGAGAAGGTGAGTATACGGTTGAAACGATAGAGAAAGCTTCTCGTGGTACCGATATTGTTTTGCACATGCGTGACGAGGGGAAAGAGTTCTTATCTGAGTGGCGTTTACGAGAAATTATCTCTAAATACTCTGATCATATTGGCATTCCAGTTTACATTCAAACGTCGGTACGTGATGAGGAAGGGAAAGAGACGGGAGAAGTTAAGTGGGAACAAATTAACAAGGCTCAAGCCCTATGGACTCGCTCTAAATCTGACGTCAGTGATGAGGAGTATCAAGAGTTTTACAAGCATGTCTCCCATGATTTTGCCGACCCGTTGACTTGGAGCCATAACAAAGTTGAAGGGAAAAACGATTATACCAGCTTACTGTATATTCCGGCTAAAGCACCTTGGGATATGTACAATCGTGACCACAAACATGGCTTAAAACTGTACGTACAACGTGTCTTTATCATGGATGATGCTGAGCAGTTCATGCCATCTTACCTGCGTTTTGTTCGTGGATTAATCGACTCCAACGATTTACCGCTCAACGTCTCGCGAGAAATCTTGCAAGATAATAAAGTCACTCAATCGTTACGTAACGCTTGTACTAAGCGTGTGTTGACCATGCTTGAGCGTCTTGCCACCAACGACAGTGATAAGTACCAAACGTTTTGGAAAGAGTTTGGTCTCGTGATGAAAGAGGGGCCTGCTGAGGATTTTGCTAATCGTGAAAAAATCGCGGGATTGTTGCGTTTTGCTTCAACTCATGAAGAGTCCGCACAACAAAACGTGAGCTTAGCCGCGTATGTTGAGCGAATGAAAGAAGGTCAAGAGGTGATTTACTACTTGACGGCGGATAGCTATCTGGCCGCGAAAAACAGCCCTCACTTGGAGCAATTCAAGGCCAAAGGCATTGAAGTTATTCTGATGTACGATCGAATTGATGAGTGGTTGATGAACTACTTAACCGAATTTGATGGTAAATCTTTCCAATCTATTACCAAAGCTGGTTTGGATTTGAGTAAGTTTGACGATGAAGCTGAGAAAGAGAAACACAAAGAAACGGAGCAAGAGTTTCAAACGGTAGTTGAGCGTATCAAAACTTACTTAGGTTCAAGAGTGAAAGACGTTCGTACTACCTTTAAGCTTGCTTCAACGCCTGCTGTCGTAGTGACTGATGATGGCGAAATGGGTACGCAAATGGCTAAATTATTAGCCGCTGCGGGGCAAGCCGTACCGGAAGTGAAGTATATTTTTGAGATCAACCCAGAGCATAGCATGGTCAAACGCATGGCTGATGAAGCCGATGAGCAAGCGTTTGGTCAATGGGTGGAAGTCTTATTAGGCCAAGCGATGCTGGCTGAGCGTGGAGCAATGGAAGATCCGACTCAGTATGTTAAAGCGGTCAATGAGTTATTAACTCACGCATAACCCTATTTTTTACACGATAAAACCAAACTCGCCATCGTGCGAGTTTGGTTTTTATGAGGCTGTCTGCTTCAGCCAGTATTCAGGGCGATACATTTATTCTGTTCGTACTATGAAGTGGCGTGATTCTTTAGTCTTACTCTGCTCTTTTTGGTGGATTTTATGTTAGAATCACTCGCTTAAATGATTTGGCCATCTTGTGTGGTCTCATGCTTTTATGACCAGTTTTTATCTTATTATACCGAAACTTACCGTCTCTCAATTCCGTTAGGCTGTGAGCTTCGGTATATACCCAAACGACTTGAAGTTGCAGGTAGGCGGCAAGTGAGTGAATCACCATGAGCGTAGGCAAACGATGTGATTGGGGTAACGAACGTAGCCAACACCGCTGCAGCTTTAAGTAGAAAGGGTATAACACAATTTTCAAAAGAGGATTAAACATGCGCATCATTCTTCTCGGCGCTCCGGGTGCAGGTAAAGGCACACAGGCTCAATTCATCATGGAAAAATATGGTATTCCACAAATTTCTACTGGTGATATGCTACGTGCTGCTATCAAAGCGGGCACTGAGCTTGGTAAAAAAGCGAAATCAGTGATTGACGCTGGTCAGCTTGTTTCTGATGACATTATTCTAGGTCTGATTAAAGAGCGTATCGCTCAAGCTGATTGTGAAAAAGGTTTTTTACTGGATGGTTTTCCTCGCACAATTCCGCAAGCTGATGGTCTTAAAGCGATGGGAATAAACGTGGATTATGTGATTGAATTTGATGTTGCTGATGACGTGATTGTTGAGCGTATGGCTGGTCGTCGAGCACATCTTCCTTCTGGTCGTACTTATCATGCTATCTATAATCCACCTAAAGTCGCCGGTAAAGATGATGTTACGGGTGAAGATTTAGTAGTGCGTGATGATGATAAAGAAGAGACTGTACGTGCTCGCCTAAGTGTTTATCATGACCAAACAGCACCTTTGATCGAATACTACGGCAAAGAAGCGGCGGCTGGACATACTCAATATTTAAAATTTGATGGTACCAAGCAAGTTGCTGAAGTTAGTGCTGATATTGAAAAAGCGTTGGCATAATGTCACCTAGTTTTCAATTTGTTTAGGTTAACTAACGCATTGATCATAAAAGCGACCTTGACGGTCGCTTTTTTTAAACTTTTTGGTTGTTGTGACGTACTTACTATTCTCTGTGGACTGAATCAATGGAAGTTATGCAAACGAAAAAAAAACTTGGTGTATTGCTGGCTAATTTAGGCACGCCAGATGAACCGACGCCTAAAGCCGTCAAACGATTTTTAAGTCAGTTTTTACATGATCATCGTGTGGTTGATTTGACGCGTTGGATATGGTGTCCGCTACTCCATGGTGTCATTTTACCGTTACGCTCTCCTCGAGTCGCTAAGTTGTATCAATCGGTTTGGATGGATGAAGGATCGCCGTTATTGGTTTATTCAAAGCGGCAACAAGAGAAACTTCAACAGCGCCTTGATTATCCGGTTGAACTAGGAATGACGTATGGAAACCCAAGTTTACTGAGTGGTGTGCAAGCGTTACGAGATCAAGGCGTTGAAAAAATAATAGTGTTACCGCTTTATCCACAATATTCAGCAACTACGACAGCAGCGGTGTTTGATGGTTTAGCCAAAGCAATGAAAACGCAAAGGGTTCTACCGGAAATCGATTTTATTACCGATTATCATGACCATCCGTTATACATTCGTGCTTTAGCGGACAAAGTTCGCAGTTCGTGGAGTGAAAAAGGGCAAGGTGATGTATTGATTTGTTCTTATCATGGCATACCTAAACGTTATGCTGATAATGGCGATATTTACCCTCAACACTGTCAACAAACGACCCATTTACTCGCACAAGAATTAGGTTTGAGTGATCAACAAGTCATGATGACTTACCAATCGCAGTTCGGTAAAGAAGAGTGGTTACAGCCCTACACCGATAAAACTATGCAAGCTTTACCTTCGCAGGGGATGAAAAAGATCGATATTCTTTGCCCCGCATTTTCGGTTGATTGCTTAGAAACGTTGGAAGAAATTAGCGAAGAGAATAAACATCTTTTTCTTGAGGCTGGAGGTGAAGCTTTTAACTATATTGCTTGCCTTAATGATTCTGATCTGCACATTGAGATGATGGTTGATTTAATCCAAGCTCGTTATTAGGGCCGTTGTCTTACTGTGATAATGTTTCCGCTGGTGGTTAACAATGCAACCAAAGCCGTGCTGCTGTTGGCTCCAAAAAAAACGTTAATGCTGCAGCAAATAATAAAAAAGCCAAACGGTGATGTTTGGCTTTTTTAAATGAAGGTGACCTCTACAGCAAAGAGAGGCCGTATCGATTAACCGATTTATGCTTCAACGGGAGTTAGTGTTTCAATCTCGGTAGTGCTTTGACAAATTTTGCTTAGCATTGGCGCGATTAAAAAGGTTAAGATAGTGATACCTGCTGTGACATAACCAATTTTTCCAAACACGTCACCGTAAATAGCCAGTGATTCTTGCGCTGTGGTAATGTGTTCAGGGACAGAGGTTAAGCTAGCTACCCATCCTGCGGCAACAGCTGCTGCAGCTGAGGTTAAAAACCACATACCCATAGCAAAACCCATCATACGCTGTGGGACTAGTTGTGCCACCATCGCCAAGCCAAGTCCTGATACCAATAATTCACCGATCGACTGGAATAGATAGCTCATGACTAACCAGTTTGAACTGATGATCCCTTGGGTATTCGCAAAACTTGTCGACCAAGAAAGTACCAAGAAAGAAAGCGCGCATAATCCCATGCCAATGGCAAATTTAAACGGCATCGCTAAACGCTCACCTAACTTACCGTATAACATCGCCAGTATCGGACTTGCTAGCATGATCCAGAATGGGTTAAGAGCTTGGAACTGTTCTGGTTCAACTTGGAAACCGAATAGGCTTGGGCTAACGTTATGAATAGCAAAAAAGTTTAATGAAGTCGGCATCTGGAAGTAGAGCACGAAAAAAACCACGCCTTGCAGCATAAGAGCAAAGGCGACGAGCATTTTTTTACGTTCTAAGCCAGTCATTGAAAAAGTTTCTTTAAAATAGCAACCCAGAATGGTTAAGCCGGCTATGACCAAAATCATATGAGCTAAGAACAGGTTTTGTAAGAGATAACTAGAAATAAAGCTAGCGAGTACAGAGCCTAGGATAACCACCATTAATGAACGACGATTGACGGGTTTGAGATCGGCAGGTGAACCAACTTTTTTGAGCATTTTTAAGCACATCATAAAGTTGACTACCGTGATCGCTAGGCCAATTGCACTAACACCAAATGCCATACCATATCCCGCACGTTCAGCGACTATCGGGGTGATGATCATCGAAAAGAACGAGCCAAGGTTGATGGCCATATAGTACATCGTAAAGGCACCATCGAGTCGAGGATCGTTATCGGCATAAACCTTGGAGAGCAAACTTGATGGATTGGCTTTAAATAAACCATTACCAACAGTGATGAATCCCATCGCAATGTAAATCAGCGTTGGTCCTCCCCAATGGCCATCCGTTGTCGATAAACCTAATAACAGATAACCGACCATTAAGATGATTGCACCAAGCGTGATTGCACGCTTTGTACCAATAATCTTATCGCCAATCCAGCCACCAGCGGCAACAAATCCATAAACTAAAGCAGAGAATGCACCAAATAGAACAAATGAAGTTGACTCACTCATACCTAAGATTTTGACCATATATACCGTCAAAATTGCTTGCATTCCGTAGAAGCCAAATCGCTCCCAAAACTCAATTGAAAAAATCAAATAAAATGATTTAGGTTGCTTGAATATATTCAAGTCAGACATACCGCTCTTCCTGTAAGTGCCTCTCTGTTTGTCTTACCCCTCTTACAGATCGTTATCGTTAACCCTATCTGTAAGGGGGGTAGCGCAGAGATTATTAATGTAATTATTGTTATTCCCGAATAGCGACGGAAGCTTGTATGCCCTTTCTACTTGACGCTGCAGCGGTGTTGGTTACGTTCGTTCACCCAATCACATCGTTTGGCTATGCTCATGGGGATGAACTCACTTGCCGTCTATC
>NZ_WXWK01000129.1:0-14805 GCF_009904835.1 Vibrio sp. V33_P6A3T137
ATTTGTAGCAAAACAAACAGAACACAACTAGTAATAACATATTTACTGTAAAAAATAGAAAGACCATGAAAAATCAGGTCATAACTTAATAACGCGGCTAATACGATAGCAACGACGATTTGTAGCAATCGAATAAAACGTGGCATGGTTTCTCCTCTGAAATTCTATTAACAATGCTGGTTATCGGTTATTTCTCATCCTGAACTACTTTGTTAAATCGCACTGATAGTCTGTTTGTCAATGGCGATTGTTCCTCGATAGTCACAACAAGATATGCATAGGCCAGATAAAGAAAAGGTGTAGCGTTATGCTACACCTAATAGTCACTTGAGCTCAATTTGCTCACACATTTATTTAGCTCTGCTGAGTAGCTTCAGCGATTTTGACTCGCCAAGTATCCGGACCAATCTGATGAGCGTTGGCTCCGGTCGAATCCACTGCAACCGTGACTGGCATATCTTCCACTTCAAACTCATAGATAGCTTCCATACCGAGATCTTCAAAAGCGACAACGCGCGCTTTCTTAATCGCTTTAGCAACAAGATACGCCGCGCCGCCAACGGCCATTAAATAGACTGCTTTATTTTTCTTTATCGATTCAACGGTCGCTGGGCCACGTTCGGCTTTACCAATCATGCCCATCACGCCCACCTCTTCAAGCATCATATCGGTAAATTTATCCATGCGAGTTGAGGTTGTCGGTCCCGCAGGCCCTACGACTTCATCGCCAACCGCATCAACAGGGCCAACGTAGTAGATGAATTTATCTCTTAAATCAACGCCTTCAGGAAGTTTCTCTCCGTTTTGTAGCATAGTTTGTAGGCGTTTATGCGCCGCATCACGTCCGGTTAAAATTTTACCCGACAGCAATACGGTTTCACCGGTTTTCCATTGCTGAGTCTCTTCACGAGTCACCGTATCTAAATTCACTCGACGGGTATTCGCACCCGCTTGCCAAGTAATTTGTGGCCAATCTTCAAGCTTAGGTGGGGTGAGTTCTGCAGGGCCACTGCCATCTAATGTAAAATGCACATGACGAGTTGCCGCGCAGTTAGGGATCAAACACACTGGCTTAGAAGCCGCGTGGGTCGGTGCCGATTTAATTTTCACATCAACCACCGTAGTTAAACCGCCTAACCCTTGAGCACCGATACCGAGTTTATTGACTCGATTGAAGATATCTAAACGTAGATCTTCTTCAGCATTTTGTGGGCCACGCGCAATAAGATCTTGAATATCAATATGTTCCATCAAAGATTCTTTGGCCAGCACTGCCGCTTTTTCTGCCGTGCCACCAATACCAATACCGAGCATACCTGGTGGGCACCAGCCGGCTCCCATGGTCGGTAACGTTTTTTCCACCCACTCTGCAATATCATCAGAAGGGTTAAGCATTGCCATTTTGGTTTTGTTTTCACTGCCGCCCCCTTTGGCGGCAATTTGGATTTCTACTTTATCACCCGGGACCATATTAATGTGCACTACGGCAGGGGTATTGTCCTTGGTATTGATCCGTTTGCCCGCAGGATCCATCAGTACCGACGCTCGTAAAGGGTTATCTGGGTTGGTGTAAGCTTGACGAACCCCCTCATCCACCATCTGCTGTACGGTCATATCGGTAGAATCCCACTGCACAGCCATACCGATATTAACGAAACAAGTGACGATACCGGTATCTTGACAAATAGGACGGTGACCCTCTGCTGACATACGCGAGTTAATTAAGATTTGCGCAATCGCATCTTTAGCGGCTTGGCTCTCTTCACGATGGTAGGCTTGTTCTAGCGCTTGGACAAAATCAAGGGGATGGTAGTAAGAGATGTATTGTAATGCGTCAGCGACACTGCTGATCACATCTTGTTGGCGAATTACCGTCATTGCATGCCTCATTATTGTTATGTGTTCACTAGCTGAAACCGAAAGCACAAGGTAAAGTCAGTAAAGCCAAAGGGCAACAAACGACTGAATTAAGCGCTAAGATCAAGAAACAGCTTTCTTTCAGGCTTTTATGATACTCTTGCTTTCCTCTATGTGCTACGCAGTGAAGTGACCCATTGTCACAAATTACACAAATGAACGTTGAAGAAAAAAAACTTATTCAAGTGCAGCCCATCACTTACCAAACCGATCTCGCTCAACAGTTTTTTAATCGCATTGAGCAGCGACCATGGGCAATGCTACTTCGCTCTGCTTCGACCCAACATATCGATAGCCGATTTGATATTTTGGTCGCCAATCCCATTGCGACCCTAGTCACTGTCGGTAACGATACCACCATTCAGCAACCGAGTGGTGTGATATCATCACAACAAGACCCTTTTACGCTGCTAGCCGAGCTGCAAGAACGCTATTTACCCGCTGAGGTTTATCACAGTGAGTTGCCTTTTGTCGGCGGCGCGCTGGGCTATTTCGGCTATGATTTAGGGCGTCGGATAGAACCATTAGCAGAACAAGCACAACACGACATTGCTATGCCAGATATGGCGATTGGTCTTTATGAATGGGCATTGATCGTCGATCACCAACAACAAACTGCTTGCTGGGCTGGCATCAATATTGAGCAAGCTCAGGCTTGGTTTGCTTCAATTAAGCCTTCTGCTCAACAAAACTTTCAATTGACCAGTGCGTGGTCATCGAACATGAGTGCTCAACAATATCAGCAGAAATTCAATCAAATCGAAGCGTACTTACTTTCCGGTGATTGCTATCAAATTAATCTAGCGCAACGCTTTAGTGCTGATTATCAAGGTAGTGAATGGCTTGCCTATCAACGGCTAGAACAGAGCAATCTTGCGCCCTTTTCTGCTTTCATTCGCTTAGAACAAGGCGCGATTCTTAGTGTCTCTCCTGAGCGTTTTTTGCAAGTGAATCAACGAGTGATTGAAACTAAACCGATTAAAGGCACTCGACCACGCCATCAAGATCCTCAACAAGATAAAGCACAAGCTAATGAGCTCGCGCAAGCCGCCAAAGATCAAGCTGAGAATTTAATGATTGTCGATCTGCTGCGTAATGATATTGGTCGTGTCGCTAAACCAGGTAGTGTTCATGTACCTAAGCTCTTTGAAATCGAGAGTTTCCCTGCAGTGCACCATTTGGTCAGCACGATTCGCGCCCAACTTGATGAGCAATATCAAGCGACGGACTTACTGCGTGCAAGCTTTCCCGGTGGATCGATTACTGGTGCGCCAAAAGTCCGAGCGATGCAGATTATTGAAGAATTGGAACCACATCGACGCAGCGCTTATTGCGGTTCAATTGGTTATATCAGCCGTCATGGCAAAATGGATACCAGTATTACTATCCGGACTTTGGTGGCGCATCAACACAAAATTTACGCTTGGGCCGGTGGTGGTATCGTCGCCGACAGTCAATGGCAAGCCGAATATCAAGAAACGTTAGATAAACTCAGCCGTATTCTGCCAATTCTTGAACAATAGGCTAAATTTATAAGAGCTATCAAACGACTTGGAGTTGCAGCTAAGCGGCCAATCCATCGATTACTCTCAGCATTGAACTACGCTGTGATTCGGACGCTAACACGACTATCGCTTCAAGTCATAAGCGAACATGATGATTAAGCAAACCGATGAGGGCAGATGATTCCATCGGACACCTTTTACCTAAGGAGAACGAGGCATGATCAGTAAACAACAACTGATGCAAGATTTTTTACTCAAAACCCCCGTTGGTTACCATGCCCAGTCACTCAACCGTGCAGTTCACTTACAGTCAGCCTCATTAAGAAAGGCCTCGGTATTGGTCGGGTTTGTCGAACGGCCACAAGGGCTCAGTGTTGTTTTAACTAAACGTGCCGCCCATCTTAAGCATCATCCTGGACAAATTAGCTTCCCAGGTGGAAAATATGAAGCGGGCGATGGCACACTTTATCAAACGGCCAAAAGAGAAGCGCATGAAGAGATCGGATTAGAAGCTAAATACATTAAGATCCTCGGTCAATTGCCTGAGCTTGTGACCATCAGCCAGTTTGCGGTGACACCAGTGATTGCATTCATTGATCCCCGTTATGAAATGTCAATTGATACTAACGAAGTCGAAGAAGTCTTCGAGGTTCCAGCCGCTTATCTTTTCGATCAAAAACATTTACTCAGTAATACCTTTTTAATAAAAAACTCCCTGCATAAAGTCTTCGCCTTACCATATAAACATCATTTTATATGGGGTATGACAGCACAAATCATCCAAGCACTGCAAAAACACATTAATAGTGATAGATAGCCTTTGAAATGATTAATTTACGTACACCTCATATTATCACTGACCTATTTTTACTCAAAAAAGCAATCGTTTGCCTTGCTGGTTTATCATAAAATGACACCTTCAAATAACCTTAACCAACCCAACCATTAACAATTCCCACATGTGGCACAGTTTTTTCGTGATCAATCAGGGGTTTTTGACATATCATTCAACAAGCGCAAACAATTCATGATTTAGATCTATTTTTTATTGTAAAAAAACCTGCAAAATTGCGCTCGACTTATTTCCTGTTCCCAAAATGAGTAAATTAAACATGAATACAACCACAACGGTTACATCAGCCACACAATCCACTGGTAAGTGGACCTATAAAGATTTTGTATGGTCGCTTTCCCTTTTTGGTACCGCCGTCGGTGCTGGCGTTCTTTTTCTGCCAATTAAAGCTGGTGCGGGTGGCTTTTGGCCGCTTGTCATTCTTGCGCTCATCGCAGCACCAATGACTTGGTTTGCCCATAAAGGTCTCGCTCGCTTTGTTCTTTCTGCAAGTAACACTGACTCTGATATCACCGATACCGTCGAAGAACACTTTGGTAAAACTGGCGCCAACCTTATCACTTTTGCTTACTTTTTCGCCATCTACCCTATTGTTCTGATTTACGGCGTCGGGATTACTAATACCGTCGACTCTTTCCTCGTTCACCAATTTGGTATGGAATCCATTCCTCGCTGGTTACTCTCTGGCGCGTTAATTTCATTAATGACCGCTGGCGTTGTTTTTGGTAAAGAGTTAATGCTCAAAGCCACTTCAGCGATGGTTTATCCTCTGGTATTTATTCTACTGGCTTTATCTGTGTTCCTTATTCCTGATTGGAACACTTCCATGATCGAAAGCTCTCCAGATTGGTCTACCGTTCCGCTGATTGTCTGGTTAGCTATTCCTATCATCGTGTTCTCTTTTAACCACAGTCCAATCATCAGCCAATTTACTAAATCACAACGTCAAGAGCACGGTGAGCATGCGGTCGTAAAAACCGATATGATCACTGCTGGCGCAGCAATGATGTTAATGGGATTTGTGATGTTTTTCGTCTTCTCAGTCGTGTTGTCTTTAACACCTGAGCAGTTAACCATGGCACAAGAGCAAAACATCAGTGTGCTTTCATACATAGCCAATGTGCATGAATCACCACTGATTTCTTATCTTGGTCCTATCGTGGCACTTGCGGCGATCACTTCAAGCTACTTTGGTCACTTCTTAGGTGCTCATGAAGGTTTAGTGGGATTGGTAAAATCACGCAGTCAAATGTCTGTTGGTAAAATCGATAAAATCTCGCTCGTGTTCATCGTGCTGACCACTTGGATTGTTGCAATCGTTAACCCAAGCATCCTAGGTATGATAGAAACCATGGGCGCACCAATGATTGCTGCTATCCTATTCATTTTACCGGTTTTTGCGATGCAGAAAGTGCCAGCGATGGCCAAGTTTAAAACTAAACTACCCGTACAAATATTCACAGTTATTTGTGGTTTTGCCGCGATTAGTTCTGTAATCTACGGCGCTCTTTAATCTCTACATCCGCGTATGAGTGAAAAGATACCTGAAGCTTGAAGAGTAGCGTGATCAACCACGCGGTAACCTCAAACTAGACAGGTAAAATATAACAATAAAAGCCTCCCTTCACTAAGGGGGGCTTACTTTTGAGGCAATCAATATGATTAGTGTATTTGATATCTATAAAATTGGTGTCGGACCGTCGAGCTCACACACGGTTGGCCCAATGAAAGCGGGTAAACAATTTATTGATGATTTACGAGCAATGGGAAAGTTGCGCGACATCACTAAAATTACCGTGGATGTTTATGGATCATTATCACTGACAGGGAAAGGTCACCACACGGATATCGCCATTATTATGGGCTTAGCGGGTAATACCCCAGAAAAAGTCGATATCGATGCGATTCCAAGCTTTATTGCTCGCGTTACTGAAACGGAGCGCCTTCCTGTTGGCATGCACTGCCATACCGTTGATTTTCCTCGTGAAGGCGGCATGAATTTTCATAAAAGTAATTTGTCATTACATGAAAATGGCATGCAAATTCACGCTTGGGTTGATGATAATCCTGTCTACTCAAAAACCTACTACTCTATTGGTGGCGGGTTTATTGTCGATGAAGAAAATTTTGGTAAAGAGATTGAATCTCCAGTCCAAGTTCCCTATCCATTCACGAGTGCCGAACAACTTCTTGCTCAATGCCAAGAGCATGGCCTTTCTATCAGCACTTTAGTGATGGCTAATGAGAAAACCCTTCATTCAGACGAAGAGGTCCGTACTTATTTCGCTAATATCTGGCGCACCATGCGTGAGTGTATGGAACGTGGTCTCAATACTGAAGGCATTTTGCCGGGTCCTTTGCGTGTTCCGCGCCGTGCCGCTGCACTACGCCAACAACTGTTAACCTCTGAAAAAACCACCAATGATCCGATGGCGGTCGTCGATTGGGTTAATATGTACGCCTTTGCCGTTAATGAAGAAAACGCAGCAGGCGGTCGCGTGGTAACAGCACCAACTAATGGGGCTTGTGGCATTATTCCAGCGGTATTAGCGTACTATGACAAATTTATCCAAACCGTAACCGAGAAAGATTACATTCGTTACTTTGCGACCTCAGGCGCTATTGGTGGTTTGTACAAACGTAATGCTTCTATCTCTGGAGCTGAAGTGGGTTGTCAAGGTGAAGTGGGCGTAGCATGCTCAATGGCAGCAGCTGGTTTAGCTGAGCTCCTCGGGGGCAGTCCTGAGCAAGTGTGTATGGCCGCAGAGATTGCTATGGAGCATAACCTAGGTCTTACCTGCGACCCAGTTGCAGGGCAAGTTCAAGTACCTTGTATCGAACGTAACGGGATTGCTGCCGTGAAAGCGATTAACTCCACTCGTATGGCGATGCGTCGTTCATCGGCTCCCCGTGTCTCTTTAGACAAAGTGATCGAAACAATGCTTGAAACAGGTAAAGATATGAATGCTAAATATCGCGAAACCTCCCAAGGTGGATTAGCGATTAAAGTGATCTGCTAATTATCGCGCTATTTCTTACCGTTGAATATTTAAAAGCCCGAAATTGTATTTCGGGCTTTTAATATCACCTATATTCGACCTACTTGGAGTTGCAGGTAGGCGGCAAGTGAGTGAATCCCGATGAGCATAGACAGACGATGTAATTGCGTTGAACGAACGTAGCCAACGCCTCTGCTGCTTCAAGTAGGAAGGGGATATCTCACTTGCGATTCACGCTGAGCTTAACCAGTATAAATACAACCAGCAGTACAGGTTTCTTTAATTTCGACCTTGCTGAGTAGCGGTAAGCTTGGTTTAAGTTGTTGCCAGATCCATTTTGCTAACACTTCGCTGGTCGGATTTTCTAATCCTTCAATGTCATTTAAATAGTAGTGATCTAAACGATCATAAATCGGTTGAAACGCCGCTTTGATCTCCGCAAAGTCAATCAACCAACCGGTATGAGCATCGACTTCTCCAGCGACATAAAGACGAACTAAAAAAGAGTGCCCATGTAAACGACCACATTTGTGCCCTTCAGGCACATGAGGTAAATGATGGGCAGCTTCAAACATGAACTCTTTATAAATTTCGGTTTTCATCGTACAACTCAAGCTTAAAAAAAGAGCCGCCATACTACGGAATCTTGTTAAATGAAACAAGCCAAATCCAGTCAAGCACACCAACCAAAGGCGAGTATTATCCCCTAAACGGCTTGCTTAAATCGTAAATCATCATCAGTTTTACGGTAAGAATACGCCATTTATTCCATCAATTTAGCTTTTCGAATAAGAAATCAACAATCAGAGCATATTAAAGGTTGATGCGGACAAATTGACAGGTAATATGTGCCATTGAATTTGTAAAATTTTAGCCAACTCAATGTTTCGCTTTTTTCAATCAACTTGTTCAAATATGGTAACGGTATCTGTCTAAAAGACGCTAATAACTCACACGTTATCGTTATTTCAAGTCGTCAGGGAAGCAACACTTTTGAGTTGAGTTTTTACCTCAATGGAGACGATATTAACCATGACTTACGCGCCTGTAAAAGACGTATTAAGCGGCAAGCTTGCAGTAAACAGTGAAGTTACTGTTCGCGGCTGGATCCGCACACGTCGTGATTCCAAAGCTGGAATCTCTTTCCTTGCCTTATATGACGGCTCTTGTTTCGACCCGATTCAGGCCGTGGTCCCGAATTCACTCAATAATTATCAAGACGAAGTTCTCAAACTCACCACCGGATGTTCTGTAGAAATTACAGGTACGGTTGTTGAGTCTCCTGCCAGTGGTCAAGATTTCGAATTAGCGGCGACTGAACTGAAGGTTGTCGGCTGGGTAGAAGATGCGGAAACCTATCCGATGGCTAAAACTCGTCACTCTATTGAGTATTTACGTGAAGTTGCTCACCTTCGCCCACGCACCAACGTGATTGGTGCAGTTGCTCGTGTACGTAACTGTTTGTCTCAAGCGATCCATCGTTTTTATCATGAACAAGGCTATTTTTGGGTATCAGCACCACTGATCACCGCCTCTGATGCCGAAGGCGCGGGTGAGATGTTCCGTGTTTCGACTCTAGATTTCGCTAACCTGCCTCGCCAAGAAAACGGTGAGATTGACTTTAACGAAGACTTCTTCGGTAAAGAGACATTCTTAACCGTATCAGGCCAGTTAAACGCTGAAGCTTACGCTTGTGCACTGAGCAAAGTGTATACTTTTGGCCCAACCTTCCGCGCAGAAAACTCCAATACTAGCCGTCACTTAGCTGAATTTTGGATGGTAGAGCCTGAAGTTGCCTTTGCTGATTTGCACGATGTGGCTCAATTAGCTGAAGATATGCTCAAGTACGTGTTTAATGCCGTACTGACTGAACGTCGTGATGACCTTGAATTCTTTGCTTCTCGCATTGATAAAGACGCGATTACTCGTTTGGAGCAATTCGTTCAATCGGACTTTGCACAAGTTGACTATACCGATGCGATTACGATTCTGCTTGATTCTGGTCGCAAGTTTGAATTTGATGTGGAATGGGGTATCGACCTGTCTTCAGAACATGAGCGTTATCTTGCTGAAGAGCACTTCAAAGCACCGGTGATCGTTAAAAACTATCCAAAAGACATCAAAGCCTTTTATATGCGTCTTAACGACGACGGTAAAACCGTTGCCGCTATGGACGTATTAGCGCCGGGAATTGGTGAAATCATCGGTGGTTCACAGCGTGAAGAGCGTCTAGATGTTCTCGATGCGCGCATGATTGAAATGGGCATCGACCCTGAACACATGAGCTGGTACCGTGACTTACGCCGCTATGGCACCGTTCCTCATGCAGGATTTGGTCTTGGTTTTGAGCGTTTGGTCTCTTATGTGACCGGTATGGGTAACGTACGTGATGTGATTCCATTCCCACGTACACCACGCAGTGCCAACTTCTAAATTTGCTTTTCACCAAAAACCTTCGCTTCGCGGAGGTTTTTTTTCATTTTCCTTAGCGTGATGGTTGTCACTCTTCAATCAGAAAGGTATAAATACTGACAATCAATCTTCTCTCCGCACACGACTTGGCGCTATTGGTAAGCCGCACAGTGAATGCTGCTAGCATCACGGCAAAGTCAAACACGAAGAGTATCACCTTAACTTTACATGGATGGACATTATGTTTGAAAAAGTTGTCGCAGCACCTGCTGACCCTATTCTTGGTTTAACTGAAGAGTTTAAAAGCGATCCTCGGACAGACAAAATCAACTTAGGCGTCGGTATTTATAAAAACGAAGCTGGTCAAACGCCTGTCTTGGCGACGGTAAAGAAAGCCGAAGCTGCGCTGCTTGAATCGGAGAAAACCAAATCTTATTTAACCATTGAAGGCACGGCTGAATATGGCCTAGCGGTACAGAAATTATTGTTTGGTGAGCAAGCCGACATCATTAGTGCTCAACGTGCTAAAACCGCTCAAGCGCCTGGTGGTACAGGTGCGCTTCGCGTGGCGGGTGAGTTTATCAAACGTCAGCTTGGTGATGTCAAAGTCTGGATCAGTAACCCAACATGGGCCAACCACCATGGCGTATTTGGTGCAGCAGGACTTGAAACTACTGAATACACTTATTACAACGCCGAGAAAAAAGATAAAGATTTTCCAGCGATGCTTGCCGACCTTGAGCAAGCGTCTGCGGGTGATGTGGTTTTACTGCATGGTTGCTGCCATAACCCAACAGGGATTGATCCTACGTTAGAAGAGTGGGAAATTTTGGCTAAATTGGTGGCAGAAAAAGGCTTACTCCCACTGTTTGATTTTGCTTACCAAGGTTTTGCTAAAGGAGTCGAAGAAGATGCCGCTGGGCTGCGTATTTTTGCTCAATACAATCCTGAAATTTTAGTCGCCTCTTCATTTTCAAAAAATTTCGGTTTGTATAACGAGCGCGTCGGTGCGTTTACCTTAGTCGCCGCCTCAGCCGATGTGGCTAATACGGCGTTCTCACAAGTCAAAGCGATTATTCGCTCCATTTACTCGAACCCACCAGCCCATGGTGCCGCCGTAGTCACCTACATACTGCAAAACCCTGCCCTGCGCGCTGAATGGGAAGCAGAAGTCGCCGAGATGCGTGAACGGATTCAAGAAATGCGTGAACTGTTCGTTACTCGTTTACAAGAAATCGGCGTTAATGCAGATTTTAGCTTTATCGAACGCCAAAATGGTATGTTCTCTTTCTCTGGCTTAAATAAGCAGCAGGTTCAGAGACTGAAAGAAGAATTTGGTATTTATATTGTTGGCTCAGGTCGGATCAGTGTTGCTGGGATGACGAAAAACAACATGTCTCCTCTATGTGAAGGAATTAAAGTCGTTTTATAAATGGCTTATCTACCGACAGGTTGAGCAAACACAGCGATGAATATAAAGCCAAGCAGAAACAACCTCTGCTTGGCTTTTTTAATTGATATCGACATATAACGTTAATAATGAATTCGCATCGTTATGCCAACTTCATTGATATTTTGCAATTCACCATCTCGATAAGTGATAAGCCCACCTAACGCTAAGCGCTTACTCAACTGATAATCGGTTCTTAATGTCAACACGTATTCATCTTGCCAGTGATTATAATTTGCTTCGGCAAATAAACTTGCCTCCCAGTCGGGACGAATGAGGTAACGTAGCCCAATATCCGCGCCAAAAACGGAGCGAGTTTCATTATCGACCGTATAGTCACTGCTGATCCTTAACATCCCCACTCGGGCATGACTAACCAGATCAAGCTTGTCGATTATTGACCAATGATAGCCAGCCCCAAATCGTAAACGGTACTGTTCGATCGTCTCGTCATTAGGATGATAAAAGCGAGCACTGTAATCGGAGATCAACAATACGCGTCGCTCGGCAAGTTGATGACTCACTCCTATCGACAGTGCTGTCGTATTATCACTTTTTCCAGCGGCGTATAAACCACTCATGGTTCCCGACGTCAGCTCTGCACTAAAAAAATCATACTTCAACCGCTGTTCAGCGTGAGAATTTTCCGCGTGTGCTAGCGGAAAAATCGACATCGCTATTATCAATACACTGGTTTTGTTCATCGCCATACCTATTTTCTTTGTCTGGTCTTAGAATAACGGATAATCGATAAGAAAAGAGTAAGCGCTGCCTCAAATCTGCGCTGAGCCACAAAATCGTGTAGACTAGATCATTAATTAAAGAGATAGGGACTGCTAATATTGCCGATCTCGCCTTATAAATACACACCTCATCTCAAGCATATTGTGATACCAACATGGTCCAGATTAAGGATTATTTTTGGCTAAAGGAGTCCATTGATGGAAGCAGAATTAATCGAAATTAAAAACTTTCTTGCCCAATACCCGCCTTTTAATGAGCTTCCTGAATCAGCGCTTAATGAAGCCGTTCACCAAGTAGAGATTGCTTATTATCGCCAAGACACCCCAATCATTCACGCTGGCGACCATATTCAAGATTTATATATTGTCCGCAGTGGTGTAGTCGAAATTTATCGTCGTAAAGGGGAATTATATAACCGACTCTCCGAAGGTGGCTTATTTGGACAAATGGGGTTGCTCACCAATAATAAAGTACGTTTTCCCGTTACCGCGATTGAAGACACACTCATTTATTGCATGCCGGAAGCTATATTTCAAAAGTTATACGATGAATACGATACCTTTGCGGATTATGTTGAAGTTCAAGATAATGCACGCTTACGACAAACCGTATCTAATACCCAAGAACAAAATGATTTAACGACCTCTAAAGTCAAACATTTGCTGACTCGTGAGGCCCCTTTCGTCTATAACGATGCCAGCATTCAGCAAGCTGCCATCAAAATGTCAGAAGAGAACGTCTCTTCGTTACTGATCATCGACCCCAGCATTATGAAAGACAACGAAGACGACAGCAGCCCAGTCGTTGGCATCCTTACTGATCGCGATCTTTGTCGAAGAGTGATTGCCACCGGATTAGACTTCAGCCACTCAGTGACAGAAGTCATGACTAGCGAAGTAATCGCCTTGGATCATAATGCTTATGTCTATGAAGCCATGCTATTCATGTTACGTTACAACGTGCATCATCTACCGGTGCTAAAAGAAAATAATCCGATCGGTATCGTCGATATTACCGATATCGTTCGTCATGAATCCCACAACTCATTGTTATTAGTCAGTACGATTTTCCATCAAAATAGCATTGACGATTTAGCGAATTTAGCCAAACAGGTCAAACATGCTTTCGTGCGCCTCGTTAATGAAGACGCGAACTCACATATGGTCGGCACAGCCATGTCAACGATTGGTCGTAGCTTCAAGCAACGACTATTAGAGCTGGCTGAAGAGAAGTTTGGCCCTCCGCCCGTCCCTTACTGCTTTTTAGCACTGGGGTCAATGGGACGCGATGAACAACTAATTGTCACTGATCAAGACAATGCTCTGCTGCTGGATGACAGTTATGATGAAGCCTTGCACGGCCAATATTTTGCCGACTTAGCTCAGTTTGTCTGTGATGGGCTCGATCAATGCGGTTATACCTATTGTACTGGCGAGATCATGGCGACCAACCCGATGTGGCGAATGACTCGTCAACAATGGGAAGCCTGTTTTGCCGATTGGATTGATAATCCCAACCCGAAAGCTTTACTGAATGCCTCAATTTTCTTTGACTTAGATGGGGTTTATGGCCGTCTGAAATGGGCAGAGCAACTGAATGGCTTTATTGTCCGCCGCGCCAGACGTAATAACCGCTTTTTAGCGTGCTTGGCCCGCAATGCCTTAAACCGTACTCCACCGCTCGGTTTTTTCAAAAACTTCGTCATGGAAAAAGATGGCCGCCACAATAACTCAATGAATTTAAAACGTCGCGGTACCGCTCCATTGGCGGATTTAATTCGCGTTCATGCTCTGGCAGTCGGCTCTCGAGCGAAAAACTCGTTCGAACGACTCGATGATGTCATCGATGCGGGCATCTTACCCAAAGGACGAGGGCAAGATCTGCGAGATGCCTTAGAGTTTATTTCGATGGTACGTATTCGCCATCAAGCTCTGGATGTAGAAAATAATAATGAACCCGATAACAACATTGAGCCAGAAAATCTCTCTGAATTTGAACGACGTAATTTAAAAGATGCCTTTCAAATTTTGAGTAACGGACAAAACTTCCTTAAATATCGTTATCAAGCCAGCAGCAATTTTAAATAAGGTGAGCATGAAAGGACTATTTCAAGCGCCAAGTATCAATTGGCCTTATAAATATCGAGCGAAACAAAAGCTTGCCCAATCCCCTTTGCTGCAACGTTTTTATCAAGCGGAACTGGCTGATGGCAATTCGCCGTTAGGTGAGATTGAGTTTGTCGCAATGGATTTTGAAACCACCGGGCTTGATGAAAATAAAGATGAAATTATTACCATCGGCTTAGTACCCTTCACTTTACAGCGCGTCTATCTTAAGCGAGCGCAACACTGGATCGTTCGTCCTCGACAAAAATTAGACGAGGGCTCAGTGATCATTCACGGCATCACGCACAGTGATATTATGCACGCCCCTGATTTAAGTGAGGTGTTCGAAGCCTTATTAACCGCACTGGAAGGGAAAATCGTTGTGGCTCACTACCATAAAATTGAGCGTGAGTTTTTGGATCAAGCCTTTAAACGGCGAATAAACGAAGGCATTGAGTTTCCAATTATCGATACCATGCAACTCGAAGCGGAGATTCAAAAACGCCTCACCGCAGGGATTTGGAATAAACTGCGCGGTAAGAAACCGCAATCACTGCGTTTAGGCCAAGCCCGACAACGCTATGGTTTACCGGCTTATAATCCTCATCACGCCCTGACGGATGCGATTGCTACAGCAGAACTGATGCAGGCACAAATCGCCCATCATTATTCACCAGATGATCGGCTTAAACGTTTTTGGTTATAGCTTTTCACTGAAGTCGTTATCACTAGTCTCAAGGATCAACATAGGGAGCTTTCGCTCCCTATTATTTATCATAAACAAACTATCGCGAATAACTTAAGTTTATCAGCTCATCTG
>NZ_WXWK01000080.1:0-14740 GCF_009904835.1 Vibrio sp. V33_P6A3T137
CTTGAAAATCACTCAATTTTTTTCGATTAAAAAAAAGCCAGCGATAAGACGCTGGCTAGAATAATTGATTGATTTTATGCTAAATCGACGTTAATGGGCTTCATCCCAGTTGTTTCCGTGACCAGCATCAGCCACTAACGGAACGTTAAGTTGGGCAGCAGATTCCATCAATTCTTGTACTTTACTTTCAATTTCGGATAAAGCTGACTCTTGCACTTCAAAAACCAGTTCATCGTGTACTTGCATTAACAGTTTTACGCGTCCTTGCCCCTCTGTCTCGATCCAATTATCCACTAATAGCATCGCTTTTTTAATGATATCAGCGGCAGTACCTTGCATCGGTGCATTGATCGCCGCCCGCTCAGCGGCTTTACGACGCATGCCATTCCGTGATTGAATTTCAGGTAAATGCAAACGACGACCAAAGAGCGTTTCCACATACCCTTGCTCTGCCGCCATACTGCGCGTCTCTTCCATATAACGCAGCACACCCGGATAACGTTCAAAATATTTGTCCATATAATGCTGAGCTTCAGAACGCGGAATACCGAGTTGCTTAGCAAGACCAAAGGCACTCATGCCATAAATCAATCCGAAGTTGACCGCTTTGGCGCGGCGACGCTGCTCACTGGTTACCTGATCAATACTCACGCCAATGATTTCTGCTGCCGTCGCGGTATGGATATCCTTGCCTTGCTGGAAAGCGTCCAGCAACGCAGGATCGCCAGACAAATGAGCCATGATTCGTAATTCAATCTGTGAGTAGTCGACTGCCATGATTTTCCAGCCCGCTGGAGCGATAAAGGCCTGACGAATACGACGTCCTTCTTGATTGCGGATCGGAATATTTTGTAAGTTTGGATCGGTTGAAGACAAACGTCCTGTCGCCGTTACCGCTTGATGATAAGAAGTGTGCACCCGCCCAGTTGTTGGGTTGATCATCTTTGGTAGCTTGTCTGTGTAGGTCGACTTTAATTTAGCCAATCCACGGTATTCAAGGATCACCGCTGGTAACGGATAATCTAACGCCAATTCTTGCAGCACTTCTTCGTTAGTCGATGGAGTACCTGATGGCGTTTTTTTCACCACAGGTAACTTCATCTGCTCAAACAAAATCGTTTGTAATTGCTTTGGTGAGCTTAAATTAAATTCTTGATCAGCCAGCTCATAGGCTTTGCGCTCGAGCTCAACCAAACGCTGGGCAATTTCTTGAGATTGAATCGCCAGTAATTGATCGTCAATCAATACGCCTGTGCGCTCCATACGTGATAACACCGGCACTAATGGCACCTCAATATCACGATAAACAGCGAATAGCGGCGCATCCGCCTCAAGCAAAGCTTGTAAACGATGGTGTAACCTTAGTGTCACATCGGCATCTTCCGCGGCGTATGGCGCAGCCTGTTCAAGATCGATTTGATTGAAGGTCAGTTGATTTTTGCCCTTACCAGCCACTTGCTCAAAAGAAATGCAGCTATGTTGTAAAAAACGTAGCGCTAAGCTATCCATATCCTGCTTACCACCAACGCTGTTATAGACATAAGAAGCCAGCATCGTATCATGAGCAATGCCACGCATCGTTATCCCATAACGCGCCACAACACTGGCGTCGTATTTCAGATTTTGACCAACTTTAGCCAATTGAGGATCTTCTAATAGCGGTTTTAGCTGCGCCAGTACCCAATCACGGTCCAGCTGCTGAGGCGCATCAAGATAGTCATGCCCAACGGGCACATACGCCGCCTCTCCTTCTGCTACGGCAAACGAGAGACCCACCAAATTAGCGACCATATAATCGAGACTGTCTGTTTCCGTATCAAACGCAAACACTTCGGCTTGTTTGAGCTTGGCTAACCATATCGCAAAACTCTGTTCATCAAGGATCGTTTGGTACTGACTGCGATCAATTGTTACCGCTGAGTGCTCACTCATCACCGTGTGCGCTTGGCCAGAGGCCACTTCTCGCTGGGTGATAGGTTCACGAGCTTCAACGACGCCATTACCGCCGTCTAAGAGTTCCGTTAACCAAGATTTAAACGCCATTTTTCCATACAGCGCAATTAAGGCGTCGCAGTCGGGAGTGGTTTTCAATAAAGACTGCGGCGTGTGATCCAATGCAACATCGAGCTTAATCGTGGCTAACTGATAAGATAACCAAGCATTGTCACGATTTTCTTCCAGCTTCTTGGCCATGGTTTTTGAACCACGGAAGCCTAACTCCGCAATTTTATCTAAATTGGCATATAACGCCTCAAGGCCACCAATCCCTTGTAACAAGGCGGTCGCGGTTTTATCACCCACACCGGGAACGCCAGGAATGTTATCGACTTTATCGCCCATCAAAGCGAGATAATCGATGATCAACTCAGGCGGAATACCAAATTTTTCAATCACCCCTTCGCGATCCATGACGACATTGGTCATGGTGTTAATCAAAGTGACATGATCGTTGACTAATTGCGCCATATCTTTATCACCGGTACTGATCAGCACTGGCATTCCCGCTTGCGATGCTTGCGCCGCTAAGGTGCCGATCACATCATCCGCTTCCACACCTTCAATCGAAATCAGCGGTAAACCCATTGCACGAATAATCTGATGCAAAGGTTCAATTTGACATCTTAGGTCATCCGGCATCGGAGGGCGATGAGCTTTATACTGATCGTACATGTCATCACGAAAGGTTTTACCCTTCGCATCGAAAATCACGGCCATGCGCTCTGAAGCAAATTGACGCATCATGGCACGCAACATATTAACGACCCCATACACCGCATTGGTCGGGATCTCACCATTGGTCATGGTGCCTGGATAGGCGTGAAACGCGCGGTATAAATAAGAGGAGCCATCGATCAAAATGAGGGGGTTATCAGGGATACGAGCCATAGTTTTGCTATCCGATCAGAAACAATAAGCGCCTAGGATGCCATGACTGCTGCTTGGTTTCCATGCTGATCAAGCTGACTCGTTGCCTAAGCGTGCCCCGAGATCGGTTCTGCCTCCCCTTCATCTGTGGATAAGTCTGTTCATAGATTTTATCCACACCGCCATCACTCTCTTTTTACCACTGCCAATCAAAATAAAAGTTACTGATATTTAAGGGTTTTAATCCAGATCGACAAAGACAACAATGATCCTTTAACGATCATCCATTGTGGAAAAGATACTTGCTGTCCTTTTGCTCACGCTGAGATCCCGCTCGAAATTAGCTGATTACAATTACAACAGTCTCATCCAATCTTGCTGACGTCATTGAGTAAAATCTACTCATGTGACAGATTGACTTGCCGAACTCATAGCATAAAAAAAGCGACACCCGAAGATGTCGCCTAGCCGTATGCTGGTGAAGCTAATGGTAAAATCAACTCCCCAAAAAGCTAAATATTACACTGGAAGCAATGTGAGCAATGTCGTGTCAAAAAGAATCTGTGTTACCCAATAACCTCTGCTTATCCGCTAGCAATAGATAAAGCTAACATAATCAGCAGGTCTGTTGTTGAACTAGACTTATCCCCTAAGACAAGGTTAATAATAATCGTTCTCATCTTAATGTCAACACTCAAATGAGAAAAAATCTCATTTGTTGATCTACCCCACTTTTATTGTGGGGTAGTTTTTATTGTGAGTGTGAGGTAGCTTTTATTTTGAGGTGGCTTTCTGACGCAAATGCTTCGCCGCTTGAGCGTGATCATCGGCTAACCATTCGGCGACTTGTTTAGCAAAATAGGTCAAAATGCCGTCGGCTCCAGCGCGCTTAAAGCACAATAGTGACTCCATAACGGTTTCACGTTCTTTAAGCCAACCATTTAAGATCGCCGCTTTATGCATCGCATATTCACCAGACACTTGATAAGCAAAAGTGGGCACTTGCAACTCACTTTTCACTCGGCGTACCACATCAAGATAGGGCATACCGGGCTTAACCATCACCATATCCGCGCCTTCGTTAATATCCATCGCGACTTCATGCAATGCTTCATCACTGTTGGCCGGATCCATCTGATAGTTTTTCTTATTGCCCCCTTTGAGATTACTTGCCGATCCGACCGCATCACGAAACGGCCCATAGTAACAAGACGCATATTTCGCCGAATAAGCCATGATCTGAGTATGGATATGCCCCGCCTCTTCAAGCGCTTGGCGAATTTTACCAATTCGTCCATCCATCATGTCTGATGGTGCGACAACATCCGCGCCGGCTTGAGCATGGGACAACGCCTGCTTAATCAATACCTCGGTCGTTGCTTCGTTGAGCACATAGCCACTTTCATCAATGATCCCATCTTGGCCATGCGTGGTAAAAGGGTCTAAAGCCACGTCGGTAATCACGCCCATTTGAGGGACATGCGCTTTCAGTAATTTGACCGCACGCTGCACTAATCCATCCGGATTATAGGCTTCTGCAGCATCGAGACTTTTTGCATCTGGAGTCACGACCGGAAACAGGGCGATGGCTGGAATTCCTAATTGCGCTAAATATTGCGCTTCTTCTAACATCAAATCGATAGATAGACGTTCAACACCGGGCATCGACTCTACCGCTTCACGACGATCTTTACCCATTAAGATAAACATCGGATAGATCAAGTCATTCACCGAGACGCAGTGCTCTGCGACTAAGCGACGACTAAAATCATGTTTGCGTAAACGGCGTAAACGACGGCCAGGGAACTGACCTTGGATTGATACAGACACTCGACTCTCCTTAGTTGTCGAACCGCACAGCAGTGATAGGACCACCCGCGGTCGTGATTGGAACGTGTAGTCGTGAAATCATATCACTCTAATCACTTGGCGCTAGGCTCAATCCAAGAAAAGGCGAAAAATGATCTCCGTGGCCCACTCGCGTATACTGCTTCTTTATCGAATATCATCCCGCTGATGATAGCTCGGAAGCGTCAACAGCCACTAACCATAAAGAGATTACGATGATTGATACCCATGCCCATGTTTACGCCAGTGAATTTGATCACGATCGCGACCAAGTGATAAAACGTGCGATTGAACAAGGTATTGAGCGCATTTTGTTACCCAATATCGATCTCGACTCTATCGCTCCTATGCTCGCTACCGAAGCGGCTTATCCTGATTTATGCCGATCGATGATGGGCCTGCATCCTTGCTATGTAAACGCCGACGTCAAACAAACGCTCGAGCAGATAGAATACTGGTTTACACAACGTGAGTTTATTGCCGTAGGCGAAATCGGCATTGATTTGTACTGGGACAAAACCTATCAAGCCGAACAAGAGATGGCATTGATTACCCAACTGAACTGGGCAAAAAGTCTTAACTTACCGGTCGTCATTCATACTCGTTATTCCATCGATCAAACCTTAGCCCTACTCAAGCAAGAGCAAAATGGTCAATTACGCGGTGTTTTCCATTGTTTTGGCGGAACGATTGAACAAGCCAAAGCGATCAATGATCTTGGCTTTCACTTAGGTTTAGGCGGAGTATCAACGTTTAAAAATGGCGGAATGGATAAAGTAATTCCAGCGCTCGATTTGAACTATCTGGTATTAGAAACCGATTGTCCTTACCTAGCGCCAGTGCCGCATCGCGGTAAACGTAATGAGCCAGCGTACACTCGATTAGTCGCAGAGCGAATTGCAGAGTTACGCGGCCTAAGCACCGAGTACGTCGACCAATTCACCACTAACAATGCCAAAGCCTTATTTAAGTTATAACCAACGACGACCAAGCCATCGCGATATCGCGATTACTCTTGCGCCTCACGCGGCTCTCGCTGGCCGTAAAAGCGCGCAAAAAACAGCCCAACTTCAAATAACAAGCACATAGGTATGGCTAATAGGGTTTGAGAAATAATATCCGGTGGCGTGAGTAGCATGCCAATAACAAAAGCGGCGACCACAATATAGGGCCGCTTTTCACTGAGCGCTTTCGGTGTCGTCGCGCCAGTCCAACACAGCAAAATAATCGCCACGGGAACCTCAAACGCAATACCAAATGCCAAAAAGAGCGACAACACAAAGTCTAAATAGCTAGCGATATCGGTAGCAAATTGTACGCCCCCCAGCGAAATGGCGGTAAAAAAACCAAACACTAAAGGAAACACGACAAAGTAAGCAAAGGCAACACCACAATAAAACAGCAAAGAACTGGAAACCAACAGTGGGAAAATCAACCGGCGCTCATGTTTGTACAAACCAGGGGCAACAAACGCCCAAACTTGATACAAGATATACGGCACCGATAAAAAGATAGCGACAATTAACGTCAGTTTCAGTGGCGTAAAAAATGGCGAAGCGACATCGGTAGCAATCATCGTCGCACCAGCAGGCAAACGCTCAACCAGAGGCCGCGAAACAAACTCGTAAATCGTATTTGAAAAATAAATCAAACCAATAAAAACGACGATCACCGCCGCAATACTGCGTAATAAACGGTCACGTAATTCAAGTAAATGGGCGATGAGCGGCTGGGTTTGTTCAGCGGATGACATAACAACCTCGGTTAATATGGAGTACAAGTAATCAGTATCAGCTGATGACGGTTTCATCACTGAAAGAGACTATCGCTGTAGTGGCGCGATACCACGCCAACTCAATCACCGCCTTTGTACAGCCGAACCGTTCGGCTTACTCTGGCGCTTTGCTGGGTGTTTTTTTTGTCACAGCTAAGTCTGATGTCGGATTTGTTGGTTTCAGCGCAGAAGCCGAGTCTGGCTCGACAATGTTCTCAGCATTAGCACCGTAAGAACGCTGCACATCCTGTGCTGCTTTTTTTAGCGTATCGACGGATTCTTGTAGCTCTGGCGATAGATTTTTCATCCCCATTTGCTCCGCTTTACGTAATTGCTCTTGCAGTTCCTGCACTTTTAGCTCTTGGGCCAACTCTTCTTTGACGCTATTTGCCATCCCTTTGGCAGTAGCAACAAACTTAGCCACACTGCGTATTGCATGAGGTAAACGCTCTGGGCCCAGCACAACCAGTGCAACCACCGAGATCAATACCAGCTCCCAAAAACCGATATCAAACACAGCTTACACCTTCTCTTGGTCTTTTTTGGCTTCCGCCGTACTTTCCGTTTTCTGTTGCTGTAGATTTTTCTGCTCAAAATCGGCATCTTTCTTCGTCGGGTCTTCTTCTTCAGCCATCGCCTTTTTGAAGCCTTTCACCGCACTGCCTAAGTCACTGCCTATGCCACGTAATTTCTTAGTGCCAAATAATAAAACAACGATCACCGCAATAATAAGCAGTTGCCAAATACTGATACCACCCATTTTCTCTACCTCGGGTTATGTGTTAATGATGAATTCTTCAGTGAATCCAAGTTATCGACGATACACTCGCCAGCTTAACCACCAGCTAATTGCACCCGCCATCACCGCTCCCATCGCTAATGAAGGGTAGTCGGTTAATAATAAAGCAGAGCATACGACTAAAGTGGCGCCAACACCAAATAAAAACTGCCCGGTCGATTGCTGCCGCTTCGATGTACAGTAGCCTTGATAAAACTGCTCCATACGCAGATTGAGGTTTTTCCCCTGTTTTAAGCTGTCATAGAGTAGCTCGGGTAATTCTGGGAGTTTCTCCGCCCAAAATGGCGCTTTCTCTTTGACCGCGTTAATCACCGCCTGAGGGCCAACCTGATTACGCATCCATTTTTCTAAAAAGGGTTTTGCGGTTTGCCACAAATCTAATTGCGGATAAAGCTGACGACCCAATCCCTCAACATACAATAACGTTTTTTGCAGTAATACCAGTTGGGGCTGTACTTCCATTTCAAACCGTCTGGCGGTATTAAACAGGTTCAATAACACGTGACCAAACGATATTTCACACAAAGGCTTAGCAAAAATCGGCTCACAAACAATGCGAATCGCGACTTCAAACTCATCGATATTGGTATCGTAGGGCACCCATCCTGAGTCAACATGCAACTGCGCCACTTTACGGTAATCACGATTAAAAAATGCTAAAAAATTCTCTGCCAAATAACGCTTATCTTCAGCATTTAACGTGCCGACAATCCCGCAATCTAAACCAATCCATTGCGGATTTTCTGGATGTTCAGGATTAACAAATACGTTACCCGGATGCATATCTGCATGGAAAAAACTATCGCGAAATACTTGGGTAAAAAACACCGTCACTCCACGCTCGGCCAACAGTTTCATATTGGTGCCGTTGGCTTTTAACCCCGCCAAATCTGACACTTGAATACCATAAATGCGTTCAGAGACCATGACCGTTTTATTACTAAAATCGGTGATGATTTCTGGTACGTACAGTTCTTCGCTGTGTTCAAAATTACGACGCAGTTGGATTGCATTGGCGGCTTCTCGTCGTAGGTCCAGTTCATCGAGTAAGGTTTTTTCATACTCACGTACCACTTCAACCGGTTTTAAACGACGTGCTTCTGGCGTCATTTTGGCAATAATACGCGCTAAGCGGTACATCAGTTTTAGATCCGCATCAATAACGGGGCGAATATCGGGACGGATCACTTTCAAGACAATGTCGCGACCATTAGATTTGAGTTTCGCGGTATGCACTTGGGCAATGGACGCCGAAGCTAAAGGCTCAATATCAAACTCATCAAACCAAGTATCTAATGGCCCGCCGAGCGCTTGCTCCATATGTTGCTGCGCTAAAGCACCATCAAACGGAGCAACTTTGTCTTGCAACATCGCCAATTGATCAGCGATATGCGGTGGGAATAAATCTCGTCGAGTCGACATCATCTGACCAAATTTAATCCACACTGGACCAAGTTCTTGTAACGCAAGGCGCAGCCGTTCACCCAGAGGCTTATCGGAATGTTGATTACGGATCCAAAACAACATTTTACGTGCCAGTAATGGCGCTTTGCTTAATTGGTGTTGTGGGATCAGCTCATCTAAACCATATTCAAGCTGAACTTTGATGATGCGATATAAACGTTTAACTTCTGCAGGAGTCATACTTTTCCCAGTAACTGATGCAATTTGGCTTCTAAACGAGCGGCATGACTTTTTACTTCATCCACTTGATCACAAAAATCAGCGATTTCTAATGGCGGAGGAGCAATACGCCACTCTTCGGTGAGGACTTGGGCGACATAATGTTGCTGTTTGACAAAGTGGCTGGTCACTTGCTGATGCACATCCTTAATGCCTTGCACTACAGTATGAGCGACCACATCGCCAGTAATACGTGATAACCACTCTTCAAGATCGGGCTTACAATCTGTCAATAATTGAGCAAATTTTTGTGCTAGCTGAATATCGCCTTGTAACACTAGTTTGTCTTGTTTAATCAGTTGCGTGATATTGGCCTGCTCACGCAACTCAGGCAAAATAGTCAATGATAACGACAAGTAGCAATCGGGCTGAGCTTCATAAGCACCAAGCACATCAATTTGCTGACTGAATACAAAAGTAAAGGTTTGATCGATCTCTTTAATATGCAACTGTATCACTTGCCCTTTCAAACGAGTAAGTCGACGGTGCAGTTGTGGATCATCCTCAATTAAGGTATTGAGCGTGGTTTCCATCACCGCAGTGATCAAAGATTGAAACGGCATAAGACCCCTTAGAATTTGTAACCACGGTGTAAAGCGACAATACCGCCAGTGAGGTTATAGTAAGTGGTTTGTTCAAAGCCTGCGCTCTCCATCATGCCTTTTAACGTCTCTTGATCGGGATGCATGCGAATCGATTCAGCCAGATAACGATAACTTTCTGCATCATTAGCAATCAACTGGCCCATTTTCGGCAGCAGATGAAACGAGTAGGCATCGTATATTTTGGAGAGTGGTTCAAGGACAGGTTTAGAGAATTCGAGCACGAGTAAACGACCACCCGGTTTTAATACTCGATACATCGAGCGTAGCGCTTGATCTTTATCGGTCACATTACGCAAACAAAAACTGATCGTGATGCAGTCAAAGTAATTATCGGGAAACGGCAATTCTTCGGCATTAGCTTGCACATAATGCACGTTACCGACAATGCCTCGATCGCGCAGCTTATCACGGCCCACATTGAGCATTGAATTATTAATGTCCGCTAAGATCACATGGCCTTTTTCACCGACAATACGCGAAAACTTGGCAGTTAAATCCCCCGTACCACCGCCGAGATCAAGAATTTTCTGTCCAGGACGCGCACCCGCACAATCAATCGTAAAACGCTTCCATAAGCGATGAATACCACCAGACATCATGTCATTCATGATGTCGTATTTGGCAGCGACAGAATGAAATACTTGCGCCACTTTGGTGACTTTTTCGTCTTTGGCGACGGTAGTAAAACCGAAATGGGTGGTTTCTTGATTGTCTACTGTTGTATTGGTTTGCACGCTGATATCCGTCATTGTTATTCCTCTTGGGCAGTCTTACACCTAAACTGCAACTGCGGACGATTAGTTTACTTTATCCTCAGTGGGATGTCTTTCTAGTAAAGGCGCAAAATCAGGATCCGATTCACGCTGCGCTTGTTCAACCAACTCACTCGCTATCGAACGTTTAATCTCCACCCCAAGCTGCTTAAAACTTTCCGCCTGACGTATCGCATTACCACGCCCTGTGGCCAGTTTATTCATCGCCGATTGATAGCTCTGATTAGCGCGATCCAGTGCACCGCCTAAACCTTGCATATCTTCTACGAACAAACGCAGCTTATCGTACAATTTACTGGCTCGTTCTGCGATCTCTTGCGCATTTTGATTTTGACGTTCATAACGCCAGAGGTTATCAATGGTACGTAGCGCGACTAATAAAGTGGTTGGGCTGACTAAAATAATATTTTGCTCAAGGGCATCTTTGACTAGGCTTGGATCCGCTTGAATCGCCACCTGAAAGGCCGGCTCGACCGGAATAAACATCAGCACATAATCTAAACTGTGTAGCCCTTTCAACTGGTGATAATCTTTTTGACTCAAGCCTTTCAGGTGATTACGCAGCGCCGATAAATGGTCGTGCAGAGCACGATCGCGTTCACTATCGGTCTCGGCATTAAAGTAGCGCTCGTAAGCCACCAGTGCCATTTTTGAATCAATCACCACTTGCTTATTGTGTGGTAAATGGACGATCACATCGGGTTGATAACGTTTCCCAGCGGAATTTTGTAGGCTGACTTGGGTGTGATATTCATGCCCTTCGCGCAAACCTGATTCTGCCAATACCCGAGCAAGCACCACTTCGCCCCAATTGCCCTGCTGCTTATTATCCCCTTTTAAGGCTTGGGTGAGATTGAGCGCTTCTTTGGCCATTTGCTCATTCAATTGCTGCAAGTTACGCAGCTCATGTACTAAGGTATGCCGCTCTTTCGCTTCTTGGTTAAAACTGTCATTGACCTGTTTTTTAAACCCTTCGAGCTGCTCTTTCAGTGGATTAAGCAGCCCAGCTAAACTCTGTTGGTTTTGCGCATCAACTTTTGCAGTTTTGTGTTCAAATACCTGATTAGCAAGTTGCTCAAATTGCTGCTTTAAACGCTCTTCAGCTCGCTCAAGCAATTGCAGCTTATCTTGACTGGCCGCGAGTTGCTGCTCATGTCGGGCTTGCTGCTCATGGAGTTGCACTTCCAATTGAGTTTTGAGATCGCGCATCTGGTTCAATTGCTCAGCATAAGCCAAACGCTCTTGTTTGATCGCTTCAAAATGGCGTAATTTTTCCATCACCGCCATCATCTTGCCATGCGCTTGTTTTAACTCAAATTCCGCTTTATCACGCTGCTGATCAAGCTCATCTAACTCTTGCTGAGCTTGCTGTAACGACTGCTCTAGCTGCGTTTTTTGTTGTTGATGCCAACGGGCTTCGCTCGCTAATTGCTGCTCTAGTAGTTGCAGTGAGAACTGCATTTTCTGTTTTACCCACCAGCCAGTGGTAATCGCGGCAACGCCAGCGGCAGAGAGCGCCGCCAGCCAAGTCGTCGCATGTTCCATGAACCATTGCATATCAAGCACTTCATCAATTATCACTTTAATTAAAAATGGTATGGTGATACTGGATAAATGTCCAGTTTACTGACTGGTTTTTCCACCGTAGATTAGCACTTTGCACAAAGTAACCACACAATGACGTGTCACAGTGCGGGCTGCCAATCAAGGTCGCTAACCATTAGCAAGGAGTAGAAGCATGAATGAGCGCCGAGCGCTTGGACTGGCGTTATCCGCCGTGTTACTTTGGTCAACGGTCGCGACCGCGTTCAAACTCACCTTAGCCGAGCTGACCCCAATTCAAATGCTGACCATGGCGAGCATCGTCTCGGCCTGTACCTTAGCAATCATTTGTGGCCTACAAGGTAAACTGGCACAGCTTGTCCCGACCTTTATCGCCAATCCGTTTTACTATTGCTTGCTCGGTTTGATTAATCCGCTCGCCTATTATTTATTGCTCTTTAAAGCCTACGCTTTACTGCCCGCCTCTCAAGCACAAGCGATTAACTACAGTTGGGCAATTACACTCACCTTAATGGCGGCGCTATTTCTAGGCCAAACGATCCGCAAGCAAGATTGGCTCGCCTGCGCAGCAAGTTATTTTGGCGTATTGGTGATTGCCACTCAAGGCAACTTACTGGAATTACAATTTGAAAGCCCACTTGGCGTCACTCTGGCTTTATGCTCAACGTTATTATGGGCAGGATATTGGATTTTAAATACCAAGAACCAAGCGGATCCGGTGGTTGGCCTACTGCTCGGCTTTCTGGTTGCTATTCCCTGCGCGATGGGTTTAAGCCTTTATGAGGGAGCCTCATGGCTAACTATTTCGTGGCAAGGCTGGCTGGCGGTGAGCTATGTTGGCTTATTTGAGATGGGAATTACCTTTGTGCTCTGGCTGAGCGCTTTGAAAAGTACTCAAAATACCGCGCGGATCAGTAATCTTATTTTTGCCTCGCCATTTATCTCTTTGATTTTATTGGCGACCATTATCGGTGAGCGCATTCATCCCACCACCATTATCGGTTTAGTGTTTATTATTAGCGGATTAGTGATTCAGCAAATGAAATTCTCAGCCCACACTAAGCCAAGAAAAGCACGGCCATAAAACCCACCAGCGCAGCGGGTCAGGTACTTGTGCAGTGACAATAAAGTTTGCCTGTAAGACTCAAATGAGACAATAAAGTTTGCCCGTAACAATTCACACAGTGTGTTTCGAATAAGGTTCTATGTTACGGCTAGTAACTTGGGTTGAAAGGTATGAAGAAGACCACTTCCCATTTTAAGTTAGCTAATCATCAGCTGGCTCAGCTTTGCCCCATTATTGGTTAGAGCTGGCACTTCCTCTCACCTCATTGACTCGTCATTTGGCAAAATTTTGTTTATGTATGAATGTGTCTACAGAATCGAGGCGACATCAGTATGAAATCGGTTCATTATCTAATGTAGTTAAGGTATTTTTGATGTTTTGCGGTTCGAACGATAATACCCGTAAATTTAATGATGGTGTTGGTATGACAATAGGTAAGAAAATCGAGCAGCTTCGTACTGGTGATTTGGTTCTACATTGCGTTCAGGTCGAAGTGTTTCAAAAAATGGATAATGGGCTCAAAATGTTAGGCCACGGAACTATTAAGGTTAACGATGTTGGGACAATTTATATGGAGTTCATTTGCACCTCCAGTGCGAATGTACCACGTGGGTGTTCATTTGGTGCTATGCTCTGAGGGATCCCCTCATAATTTCCCCAAAGCGCAACCGTACCTGAATAGATTTTGAGCAAGTATGGTTGCAGCTACGAGCAAGTCTTTCCTCGTTATTGCGTAGCCAGAATGCCGCAGAACTTCCATACCTAAGCGCACTGTTGAGAGTACATTTCGATTACTGACAGTGTTCGCTTGAAAGTGTTTATCCCAACCTTGTTTCTGTGCATGTACGCCAACAAGCCAAAATGTCAGTTGAAGCATTAGGGCGATTAGTAGCATGATATCAAAGCGCTCTGGGTTGCTAGTTCGGCTATGGCGGAGTCCTAGACCGTATGCTGGGCTTTTCAAGTCTCGGAAGGTTTCTTCTATCTGCATACGCTTTGAGTAGATCCTAACGAGTTGCTTGGGTGTTCGGATTTCAACGGGCAAGTTAGTCGCTAAAACCCATGGTTCTTTTGTCGAAGCGGAGTAGATTTTAGGTGATGGATGATGACAATTAGTCCGTGTCGAACGCTGATTTTTTCGGCCTTTAGGACGTGATTTATACAGTGCAATTTGACATGAAATTGGGTTGCTCTTAGTCAACCTCTTATAGCCTAAAGTCTTTGAGCGACTTGAGGATATGCTATGTAAGTTGCTGATAGGTTGCCAGTTTTCCGCACCTAAATCTGCATATTGCACTTTCCCTCTGACTCGACTTAACCAGTACCAACCTAGCTTTTCAACGGATTTATACCATGGCACTTTAAAGCCTGCATCAGTAACAATGAGCGGTGTCGTATCACTCGGCAGAATGCTTGCTAGGTCGGCTAAGAATTGGTCATGATCTTTCTTTGAACATTGCTCTGAAAGCGGAAACGCTTTCTCATAAAGAGTAACAGAACGACCGTGTAGTGCGACTGAAGCTCGCAATACCATAAGCCGTTTTTGCTCACGAATATCAGACCAGTCCACAAGAACAATGGGCATCGAATTGCCCGAACAGATAAAGCTCGCATGCCAACGGTATACAGCGAGTCGCTCTTTGTGTAAGTGACGATTACCTAATAATCGGTCGATTCGTTTGATGTTATGTTTTGTTCTCGCTTTGGTTGGCAGGTTACGACCAAGCTCGGTAAGAGTGAGCGTTTTACTCTCAAGTAATGCGC